>CAMWJQ010000061.1 GCA_947174615.1 uncultured Lachnospiraceae bacterium | reverse complement strand
TGTGAATTATTATTATGAATTTTTTATTATGAATTTTGAAAGGAGTATGGTTATGGAAACAAAAAGACTTCTGATTCGCAATTTTACCTTGAATGACATTGATGCATGTTATCAATGCTGGGGGCAGGATAAAGCGCTTGGCAGATACATCCTAAACTACCCCATGACAGACAGGGAGCAGATGGCAGCGCTGGTGGAGGGATTTCTTGACAATCAGGATGCATGGGTTCTCTTAGACCGGAGGCTGGGTGTCGTGGTCGGCTGTATAACGGTTGATGTGCCGTACAGTCAGTTGAAGATTGGCGAGCTGGGATATATTATCGGTGAGAAATACCAGAAGCAGGGTTATGCATTCGAGGCAGCCGAATGCATCGTGCAGGAGTATCTTTTTCACCGCGGGTTTTACCTCCTTGAGGCAAAGTGCAATGAGACAAACCATGCTTCCTTAAAACTTCTGGAAAGATTAGGGTTTCTGGTTGAGGCAAAACTGCGCGGCAGGAGGATGGATCTTTTGACCGGCGGGCGGGATCATCTCGTGATTGCGTCAATTACGCCTGAGGAGGCAAACCATTGCCTAAAGAGGGACTAAGACAGGACATCGCGGTGAAGCCTGCCGATCGCGAACAGCGTGACGCAATAAAGTCCATATTACGAAAAAATCAGAAATCCTATTTGTAATAATACTTAAAGAACACATGTTTGCAAAATCTTGAAATATTGCATATAGACGAAAAATCAGGAAATAAATGTACATTTTCACCAAGATTTCACAAAAAACGCACACTGAATGCATAAAAAAGCAATTCATAAGTAATGGTAAGTTATTGAATTTTTACAATTTTCGTGACAAATTCACGGAAAAGTTTATGCACAAAAAAACCAATAAAAGTTGTGTTTTGCTTGTTATTCTGGTAGAATTACAATATGGGACTGGCACTGGAAATATATATCATATCTGTATGATTCATCCACCTTCCGAGAGCCGAGGGCTTTTGGAAGAATTTTTCTGTGTGCCAGTCCGTACATGTTAACGGACATGTATCGCGATTCATGTCCATCTCAAAATCCAAAAGGAGGGTTATGGAAATGTTTAAACGAAAATTGTTTAAACGTGCTCTGCCTGTCATTTTGAGCGTTGCAATGATATTCCAGTCAATGCCTGCAACCGCTCTGGCAGCAGAGAACGAAACGACAGAAGTAGTTGAAACAACTGTAGAAGACTCCGGAAGCGAATCGGATGCGGGCGATGAAGCAAATGAACCTGCAAATGAGGAGCCAGAAGCGCCTGCCGCAGAACAGCCAGAGGCAAGTGCGCCTGCGCAGGAGTCGAAGCAGGAGGAAGTGAGTGTTTCTACAGAGGAAGCAAAACAGGAAGAGACGAGTACGCCTGCCGAGAGCACGACGCAGGAGGAGACGAGTGCGCCTGTTGAGACGGCAGCACCGGAGACAACGGGTGTTGAGGAGGAAGCCACAGATGAGGATTTGCAGCAGGCTGAGGCGGACGAAGTAGCTGCGGCGAAGATCATTGTCGATGAGGAGCAGCTAAAGAGTAATCTGGAATATGGTCTCAAGTATGAAGATGGTGTAGTTTCTGGAAGTTATAATCCAGATGCGAAAATATTTGATAGCTTTGTCAATGATACACTAAAAGATGTTGAGAAAAAAGTAATATCTATCAAAGTAGGCGACAAGGCAGATGATACATTAAGCGCTAATCTCAAAGAAAAGCTGTCCTTTCAGTGGAATAAAGTAGAGAAACAGGAAGGTGCGGAGGATAAGCTGACACCATTGACGGCTGGCGAGACACCAAAGGACGCAGGTGTATACAGGCTGGTTCTGTCGCTTGAAGCAGTGGACGGACTTTGCGGTAAGGCAGAGGATGTTGGTATTGACTTTGAGATTAAGCAGGCAGTCTTAAAGGCGATCATAGAAGAGAAGCCAGAAATCGGTACAAAGCTTACAGATTTCGTAAACAGCGTTAAGGAAAATTATACCCTTTCTGAAATCAATAACAATAAGACAAAGATAGTCAAGGATCTTTTTGTTAAAGATACAGCTGTTTTAATTAAGGATGCTATCACAGGGACTGACATTGAGATTACAGATGTCGCAGTTTTTGAGAAAGGTAAAGACTACAGCTATACATTAACAGTAACACTGAACGATGACTATGCAAAGAATTATGTAGTAGAGGACTTTGGCAATATTGTCATTGAAGTGCAGGGTGATGTTGAGACACAGATGGAAATTACGCCGCTAAAGAACATTGAGTATACCTATAATGGGAAAGCGATAGAATTTCCAGTTGCAGGGACTGATTATACAGTTAAAGTGACTTATACAGATGAAGAGACAAAAGAACCTGTAGCGATCGAAAATCCTGTTATCACACCCTCATGGCTGGATGCAGACGGCAATAAGCTGGATGAAGCACCTGTAGATGCAGGTAGTTATCAAGTACTTCTTGTATATTCAGATACTACAGGAAGATATGCATCATGTGAGGAGGTCATTTCGGTAAAGATCAATCCAGTTTCCGTATATATTGAGCATTCACTTTCCAAGGAAGAGTATGCGGATCAGACAAAGGAAGCGGATGTTCTGAAGAACGTGAAATACAAGGTCAAGAAACAGGCTGATGATACAGATGTAGCCGTGAATAATACATTCTGGGGTGTGTCTTATAATGATGAGCAGAAGACACAGTCCTATGAGCCTATATTTGAGTTGCAGGCGGCGAAGCTGAGTCTGGCAGAGGATGGCAAGCCGCTAAAGGATGAAGCTGGAAATCCAGTTTATGGTGCATGGAGTGATAACGGCGGAAAAGTACTGGACGGCAGCAAGGTTGATGGTGTAAATCAGTACAAATATAGGGTTGTATTCTCTGGCAAAAAAGGCGTGCGCTGGTCAAGCGGAAATCTCGAAAAGGTTGACATTAATGACCGCGGAACGAACAGTGCAGAGAATAACTACAGTGTCGATGTTTCAGAAAAGCTCATAGGAGAGAAAGCGGTGGATATCACAGTTGCCGAAGCGGCGACAGTGACCATTGATATATCCGCATATGAGGGCAAGACTGAGAAAATATATGATGGAAACCCTTTTGAGGGATATGAGACGAGAAGTGGCTATAAAAAGGCAAAAGTTCCTTCTGGTGAATTGACTTATGAGTGGTATGAAAGCATTGGCACAGAGACAACACTCGATAGTGAAGGAAAAGAACATACTGAGTATATATGGTCAGATGATCCAGTTTATGAATGGAATGTAACATATCCAGAACCATATGGAACAAAGACAACATTTTCACCAGTGAATGCAGGTGTATATAAGCTGTTGATTTCCTATAATGATCCTACAGGTGTCAATACAGCCAGGGATGCAGAGGTAATCCATATCATCCACAGACAGAAAGTAAAGGCTGAAATCGGGACAGGCACAGAGGCACAGGAATTTGTGACCTATAGCGGCGTAAAAGTGTCAGATTTTAAGGCTGGCATTGAAGAGTCGCTTACAAAGGCTGTAAAACCTGCAATCGAAAATGATCTGAATAAGCTTGGAGAAGCGCTTGGATGGGAATATGGTAAGGACTATGATTTAGAATGGTTTATTCAACGGAAAGACAACCTTACAGAAGGCAACTGGATTGATGTCGATGATAATGTAACTTTTGATGAGGGTGACGAATATACATTGAGTGTCGGCGTTAAGATTAATCCGGGGACACAAATACCTGATAATCTATATGATGACAACTATCAGAGTTATGATACAACGGCAGAAGGTGTTGAGTATTATAAGAGTAATGTGATTCCTATTAAAGTAGAGAAAATGGGAACAACGCCCATTAGTGTTGTGATTGACAATGAAAAGATCACACAGACAACAAGACCCTATAACGGGGAAGCTTTTGCGATACCAACCGATGCGGTTTCTGTATTTGATGATAAGACAGGAGATCTGATAACAGACATACAGTTAAAATACATATGGAAGAATTCCAAAGAGAAAGAATGTGACGCGGTCAATGCAGGCATTTATAAATTGTATGTAAGTTTTGAGGGGAACGGGACATATGCTCCGCTCAAAAAAGAAATGCAGGTCGGAACACAGTTCGAGATTACACAGCTTGAGATTGGATTTAAACCATATCTGAATAGTCAGATAGTGGCAGGTTCTTCTGCAATTCAGGAAAATGTAGCCGATTCTATGGAGCTTGTTAAAATAGATCCAATTCCTGAATCAGAAATAGCGGACTTTACAGTTCCATTTTGGATTAATGACGCTGGAAATTTACAGAAGGGTTATAAGGCATTTAAGGATTTTGACATAGAGATTAAGACAGCTGACGGAGAAGATGTACCTTACGGTGTATTAAAGAGCAACACTGCATACTATGCGGAGGTAATTTCTGTAGACTTTAGAAGTCCATACGATGTTAATTATAAACCTGTGTATCTGAAGACAGACTTTACAGCAGAAAGGGCTGCTGGGTATGTAGGGAAAGCAGGACATGAGAATGTACCAGCAACATCCCTGAAAGATACAATCGATGGTTTAAGCCATACAATAATGCCCAGAGAAGGAGTTGCATATACTTCAAAGGCGATAACTACAGATGACGGTAAGACATTAAGTGGTAATTTCTTTGTATTTGAGATTCAGGCACCTCGTGAGTTTTATTGGAGTGGCTCACCAAAGAGTCAGTATGTTGGTGAAGCTCCTGTATTTGAAAACAGCTTAAAGGATGCAAAGGGATATCGCTTGTCCTATGATAATGGCAAGATTATAGTTGCATTTGAAGTAACAGAGGAGACCAAGACAAAGCAGAAACCTTTCCAAGTACGCTGGGAGGACGGTTTTGTTGAGGAGTATACAGTTGACTTTACCAATGCAGTATTAGAAGCAGATTTGAGAAAAGCAGTTGCGCCAAAATCAATTGCATTCAACAATCCTGCGAAAAAGATGGTGATTGGTGAGAAGCAGCAGCTGGATGTAAAGGTAACAAAGAAGCAGTTAGATGATATTATATGCCTGAGATATGAGACAGATAATGAAGATGTTCTCAGTGTGTCAGATACAGGTGCGGTAGTTGCAATTCAGGCAGGTTCTGCGAATGTCAAGGCAATTCCATGCTATTTGGATAATGATGGCAAGAAGGTTGATATTACAGGAGCAAAGGCAGCTACAGCAAAAATTACAGTAGTAGATGTGACAGCGCCTAAGATTAAAGGTGTTGCAGTGCGTGATACATGGGCAACAGTGACATATCCGGCACTGGCAGATGGATATCGCAGAGAAATCTATGTAGTAGAAGCAGCATCAAAGGTGACAGCAGACCAGATCGAGAGCCAGATCTCCAATATTGTAAATGGTGACTGGAGGGGTGCAGGCTTTGCATGTGCGCCTATTTATACAGCATCAGAAAATGTTGACAGCAAAAATATTGCGGGTGTGGAGATACATGGTCTGAAAGCAAACACAGCTTATGTTGTTTATGTCAGAAATGTGAGTGGTGTAAGGACACTGTCAAACGGAAAGACTGTTGCATTGTCCTATAAAGGCGCAGTAAAGAACTTTAAGACTACACTTGCAGAAGTACAGGGATTAGCAATTGAATTTGAGGAAAAGTATGAGGATGCATATGAGTATAATGTTTGGAGAGCATCCCTTTCTGAGAAAAAAATACCTACCATAACAAATGGATGTTTCGTTGAGAGTGCTACGAATCCAGCAGCAAATGTAGGAGATCTGATTTGGCATGTACTTCCGTTTGCGAAGGGTTCTGATCAGGCTAAGTACTGTGCGCAACCAAAGCTCAGTTACTATGTGACAGAAAGTGCCTCCTCCTATGCAACGGAACCAACAGGGCTTTACACATTAAAGATTGGTGAGAAATATTATCGTCCGACAACGCTTGCCAAAGTTGATAAGAAGGGTACTGTTACCTTAAACGGCGTCGGCACTGTATATGTTTGGGTATATGATGCTGTAACGGATAAATATGATAATGCAAAACTCTATATAACAGCAGAACCTACGAAGTTTACTCTTGCTAAGAGTGCAAAGGTTAAAGTAGGAGCAAGCATCTGCCTTGGAGATTATGCAACATATTATGATGAGGCAAACAAGAAAGTTCCCGGCAATGTCAAAGCCACATTGGTGATAGAGGATATTTCTGGTGATGAGGATAGTTTTGCGTTCTCGACAGCTGGTGTTGAATATGATCCGGTTTTGAATACGAATTACTATGATACATATATTACAGCAAAAGAAGCAAACAAGAGGATTACGCTGAAAGTGAAAGCGACACTTCTTGGAACCAGAGCAGCAGCATCGACAGAAGCAAGCATTACGATTACATCCAGTGCGATTGACAGTGTGAAAAACTTGAAGGTATCGGATGTTGCGGATCGGTATGCAACTTATTCATTTACCTATCCGGCAAGTGCATTGAGGTTGTGGGATAGAGGATATTATGATGAGGATGGAGAGCTCTGGGTAAGTGACTCCTCTGATACTACATCTGTAGCACAGTTGTACTTCAGAGTACAGGTACTTGATGCTGCAAAGAAAGTGGTATCTGACACATATATTAATCCATATATTGCCTATGAAAATAGTGTACGCGAGTATAATGCTAAGGCAAAGACGTATACCTTTAAAGGACAACTGGAAGGTTTGAACCGCAAATCAAGCTATACAATGTCTGTAACGGCGGTATATCTTGGTCAGACACAGGATCAGACATCTAAAGCAGTGAGCAAGGGCTTTAAGACAACAGATATTCCAGCGGCATATCAGAGGGAGTATGGCGGCTCTTTCTATAGACTTAATGATAAGGATTATAAGACAGCAGACGGCGGTATCGCAATTGGTGTTGGAAATGGCAGCAAGAAACTGAAAGAATATCCTGCGCTGACATCAAACAATACATATACCTTAATAGCGTATCCAGACAACCCAGAAGCGAAGAACAGGCTTACAGATACGCTTACATGGAAGAGCACCAATACAAAGGTAGCAACTGTAAAGGCAAATGCGGGAAGCTATACAGCGACATTAAAGGCTTTGAGAAAAGGTACAACCCAGATCGAAGTGACATCTAAGGTTACAAAACGGATTATTGCAAGATGGACAGTATATGTCAATGCAACAGGCGAAGCCACTTATTATTATGGTGACTGGGAGCCAGATGAGGACATAAATTTTGTTCATGGCATAGAATATGGCGACTTGGAGTTCCTGACAATTGATAATCAGGTACAAGCGACGCTTGCATCTGGTGAAGGTAAAATTGCGAAGTTTGTAGCGCCTGCATATGGGGAGTATACCATTCAATCTTTTGGTTTGAATATGATGGTATATACATATGATGAGATTTCAGAAAATTGGCAACATGATCCTCTTAACTCTAGCTGCACGAAAGAACTTCACGAGAATGAAGTATGCTATATTGTAGTGAAGAATTTAGGAAGTGAGAAGTCCGTTAAGGTAAGAATCCAGGCGTATGGAACTACATATAGCACATTGACGATGGACGGCTTCAAAAAGACAGACAGCAGAAGTACGACCATGGTCTTTACAGCACCGGAAGACAATGTATATACATTCACGAGAGATAATAAATTAACGCTCGCGACTATAAGTCTTAATGCAAATGAGACAGGTAAAATTTCACTTCCTTATGGTACATATGAGGTATCAGTATCAAAGAGGGAGCCAGCTGCCATTGACATGTCAGGCAAGGAAAAGGAGACAATAGGAGCAGGTGCAACAAACTGGTATGTATTTGAAGCACCATCTGCTATGGAATATACCTTTGCTACAACAACTGGAACATTAGAGGTATACAGCGCGATTACCGATAAACAGGCACATGGTGATAATACTCATTTCCTTGAGGCAGGTAAGAAGGTTTACATTTCTGTGAAAAACAGTAGTGTAAAAGATATCACATCAGACATTACAATTAAATCGGCTGCACAGATTGGTACAGCGATAGACGTTACAAAGACAACCACGACAAAAGTGGAAAACATGGAGGCAAATAAGCCTTACTATGTACAACTGACAATCCCGGAGGATGGCTTCTACAGGATTAAAACCACAGGAAGTGTTGCCGAGGCAGTAGCTAAAGCAGAGCCGGGACTTACGGTAAGACTTGTTGAATCTACGACTGATGATAACGGAAAATGGATTAGTACAATTTATGAACATGAGTTTAAAAAGGGTGACATCCTGTTTGTGTCAATCTCATCTGATACAGCAAACACTGCAGCTGAATTGTCAGTGACAAAGATCGATCCTGCATCGCTTCCAGTGGAAAAGGTTTCTGTAGGGCTAGATAATAGTTACTTTAAGTATACAGCTAAGACAGATGGCGTGTATGTTGTCAAAGCTGAAAGTGCAGATATCAGCATGGAGATGTCAGATAATGAGCCTTCTAAAAATCCATCATGGATAAGTGTTCTGCCTTCAATATCTATGAAGGCTGGTGATACAAAATATTTCCGTGCAAAGTCTACAAAGGGTGAAGCAGTTGAGACAAAGATAACTGTAGTGAAGGTTGAAGCAGAAGAATTTACTGACGAGAAAAAAGTAACGATTGCCAAAGATGAGACAAAGTGGCTTCATTTTACAGCAACTGAGGATGCTTTGTATGGCTTTACAGCAACTACAGAGCAGACAGTAGAAGGTACAGGAAGCGTAGCTGTCTACAAAGGCGACAGTTTAGAAGGTGTTACTTATCTTGGAACGAATGCAGCACCGAAGCTAGAGCCATATAAAGTAGGCAATGGATTTTATCTGAAGCTTACAGCGGAGGAGGGCGAGGTTACATACACTATTAAGGCACGCCCTGTAAGACCTGAAAATGTTGCAAATAGTGAATTTACGCTTGGAAAGAATGAAGAAAAGTGGTTTAAGTTCACAGCTCCTACGACAGCAAAGTATAGCGTAAAACTCACAGGAGATATTACAAATGTAACTATTAGTCAACATAATACAACAGATGGTTCTTTTATAAAGTTCATAAGCTACGGGGAGGATATTCCGCTTGATGCAGGTAAGACCGCATATTTCAAGGTAAGCAATCTCAATACGGATGCAGAGAAAAAAGTAACCTTAACAATCAAGCAGGTGACATTTACACCACTTGATGTGAATGAAGGCACAAACAACAATAAAGCCACATTGACAGCAGGTGATTCGATATGGTACAGCTTTACCGCACCAAAGGGCGGAAGGTACAGTTTCAATGTTGCCACAGCAGATAATGCATATGCAGACTTGGAATATTTCACTGAAAAGTATGTACCAAAGACAGGCGTTGGTAATCCAGAGAATGCTGTATTGTTGAAAGCGAAAGAGACAGTATTGGTCAAAGTGACATTACAGAGTGCAAGCGCAGAAACAAATACAGCTGAAGTGACAACATCTGTAAAAGCAATTGAACCGAAGGACATTACTGCGGTAACTGTTGATAAGCCTTTTGAGGAAACCGTGACAGATGCTACGAATGGCAGCTACAATTGGTATAAGCTCCAAGGAGAGGGCACTTATACTGTAACTATCAGTGATGTGACAGAAGGCGGTTCCTGTGATGCTAAGTATGTAAAGAATGATGCTACGCAATTCTTTACAATGTATGGTTCAAGTCAGTTTACATTGGGCAAAGATGATGTGTATACAATCGCTATAAAGGCAGCGGGCTTGGAAAAGCTTGGCTATAAGGTGAAGGTAGAGAAGCGGGACGTAAAAGAACTGTCACTTGGAGAGGCGGGCGCTTTAGCAGCTTCTCTGAAGAGTGCAGAAACGTTGTATGTGAGCTTTAGACTTCCAGAAGACGGCAGATACGCAGTGCGTCTGGAGGGGCTTGCAGAAAATGTAACACCTGAGATTTCACCATCCGACAGTATTGTAGTGAATAAGATTAACAATCAAAATTATTATACGTTTTACGGACGTAAGGGTAATACGGCTACAATGGCGATCCGAGTTGATTCGGTTGAAAGCGTAAGCTTCAAGGTAGTGGCAGAGGCAGTGACAACAACAGATATCAGTGCAGCAGGCTCTGCTACAATAGATATAACAACGACTCCGGCAGGGTACGTGAGCTGGTATGCATATACAGCCAGTGAGTCTGGAAAGCATATTGTAAAGGCATCCGATGCAGGGGCAGCGGTTTACTGGTATGAGAATGATAGCGCGCTGAATAATGGTTATGCAATAACTGAGAAGGAGAGATATCTGAACAAAGATAAGACATATTACTGTGCAGTATCTTATTCTGGAAAGCCATCCGCAAATGTAGAGTTTTCAATTGCACCAGTAACGGTTCATGCCATACCTGAGATAAAAGAAGGTGAAACATCCACAAGCCTGTCTGTTGAGACTGCGAAGGTGGCGCCGAACGAGAAGTACTATTACTCATTCACAGCACCGGAGGATAGCAGGTATCGTATTAGCTTTGAGACAGAAGGAGGTTATTCTTTTACCACATACAGATATTATAATAACAATATTAATAATGGGTATCAAAATTGTTATTACGGAAGTTTTGAGATTCCTGTCGCAAAGGCACAGACTGTTACTTTTTCTACTCATTACACAGGTATTCCAGATAAGGATTATATCATCAAGGTAGAAAAGGTTATTCCTGAAACTTTGGAGGAAGCTGGAAAAGAAAAGGAAATTACAGTTTCATCATATGGCAACAGATATGTATCAGTTACAGCAGACAAGACATCTGATGTCACGGTAATGATTGCACCAGTTGAGGCTGAAGACGGCAGTTATACATCAGTCGAATATGAAATTTATAACAATATATTGGATAATTGGCGTTATACCTCTGGTACAGCAGACAGCTACAACACACAGAGCTATACTTGGACAATTCCAGCAGGCGAAACGAGATATGTTAGATTAATAAATAACTCGTCTGCTGAAATAAAAGTTAATATGCTGTTTACGTCAGGCGAAGATCTTACAGCAGTCAAGCTGGGTGAGAATAAAGTAGACGTGGAGGCAAGAAGTAGCAAAGTAGTTTATTTTACTTCAACAGAGGATGCGTTTTATAAGTTTACACATTCTGGCAATGCTCGATCAATTAAATTTGTGCTAAACAATACTACATGGGATGACTGGTATACGAACAGCAGTCGTTCAAATGTATATGTAAGCAAGGGGGATACCGTATTTTTCACCTTACAGGCAGGTTCATATGATATCTCTGATACGTTGACTGTAGCTGAGACGAATCAGGTAAATGATTTAGAGCTTGATAAGGAAACAGTGCTTACATTGAATGATACTAATTATGCATACTTCAAATTCAGTGCAGAGAACGCTGGAAGTTATGTACTTTCATTAGATAATTCTGGTACACTTTACAAGATGTATGGAAATGGTATGGATCAATGGGAAGACTGGGAGTATATTGGCGGTGATTCCAAGATTGTAATGGAAATCGAGTCCAAAGAAACTGCTGTTTATAGGATTCGCTGTAATAATAGTAGCAACGTAATGGCAACTCTTTCATACATGGGTAATGATGCAATTACAGATATTTATGGTGATTGTAGTTTTACTTTGAACAGAGGTCAGAACAAGTATGTGAATCTGAGCGGATTGACAGAAGATAGTTATAATGCACTTTATGATTTTCTTATAAGTGCCAATAATAATATCAATGTCCAGTATATGAGCACATTTAGTGCTGAGCCAGAGAGCATGGGTGCAGGGAAAAACGTTACTTTTAGAAAGAGACTAGGCTCAAATTCATATCTTAAAATCTCTGCAACAGCTGATAAGACAACTGTTAAGGTTAGTTCCAGAGAGGTAGATACTCATATTGGAAGAGAGGATAGGGAAGTAAGAGTTGTGCTTCGCTCAACTGTAGGCTATACAGATTATATTATGTGTGGCATGACTGCATATTATTATTTTACATTTGAATATGCAAGCCGTATTGACATCTTAGATGATAAGGGACAGGTGTTAAAGAGCATTCCATATAGTGAACAGGGTATATCATCTGCTCAATGGTTAAGTGGTGACTCTTACTATATAATCCGAGTATATAATGAATTGCAAGTGGATGAGGACGATTGGATTGGAGTACACAGCTATGAACAGACATCAGTAACCAAGATACCTTTTACCAGTTGGATAAGTAGCAATTATGAGCAGTATTGGTTTAACTTTACAGCACCAGAAGATGGAGAGTATTCGTTTGGTGTTTGGAGTGAGGATATGGAAGCTTCCTTATATTTATATGATAGTATGGGAAAGCTGCTAGGATATACGGAGAATACAATTCGCTGGAAGTTGAAGAAAGGTGAGCAGGTTCAGGTAAGAACAAATCCAATGTATACCGATGGTGGAAGTTACCGTGTGAATATTAAGAAGATTGTCATCGATGAAGTGTTAAATGTACCATATAGTACACTTGTACAAGATGAACAAAATTTCAGATTTACAGCGCCGAAGGATGGGATGTATGCTTTTTATTCAACATATTATAGTTACAACGAGGAGAAGGATACATATGCAACGCTATTTGATAGTGAAGGAAATCTGCTTGGTGAGAACGATGATGGCGGTGATGGTGTAAATTTCCGTATTAATAGGTATATGCAGGCAGGAGATCAGGTTCTGTTGCAGACCAGATTATTAGATATGAATGAAAGCGGAAGATATTATGTTCATATCGAAGAGTTGGCTGATGTAGAAGAATAAAAAATAATATAGAAAATTTTATTCTTCTACATAAAGAGTA
>CAMWJQ010000060.1 GCA_947174615.1 uncultured Lachnospiraceae bacterium | reverse complement strand
TTTTAATAATGTCTGGTCCCTGCCAAACACTTCCCAGACTATCCGGATCTTTAAAGCATATGGCATCTTCTTCTAAATAAAAATAGTTTTTGAAATTCTTGTTTTGATACAGGTATCCTCTTGTAAATTGCATTAGAGAGCTTCGTATATAATCTGTTTCTTTTTCAGCTATCCTTTCATTTGTGATCTGTGTCACTTCTTCTGCTGTTAGCCTAAGAAAATCATTGTTCTCACACACTCTCAGTATTGAACCATTCCTGATCAATGCCACAAACTCCTCATTGATATCTACCAGATCATCCAAATATACCACTTTCCCATTTTCAATATCTACCGTAACACAGAGATGCCAGTAAATCCCATTTTCCACTGTTGGAATATAGTCCCATACATACTCCACACTCAGGTACCTTGCTGACTGGCAGTGCACGATCAGTTTCTCAAGCCGTGTCCTGCCCACTCCGAACCATTCATCAGACAAATAATAAAAGCAACTGTTCAAACTTTCATTCACTTTTTTCTCCATTTCTTTGTCTTTCATTCCACATATCTGAAAATTTTTAAAGCTGTAACCATTGTCCAGCATATAGCGAGAATAACAAATTTGATATCCGCATCCCTTCAGTTGTTTACTTACTATTATCAATGCCAATACAGCTACAACAGCCAAAACCAGTAATATTACTTTCGCTGTTTTTGTAAAATGCCTCATTGCTCCTCCATAAATATTTTTATCGCTTCATCATATTTACGTTTTCTATCTGCATAATTTACTGGCAGCCTATACGTATTTTCCCCAACTTTTAATATCCCCGCATCCAAATCATAGCTATAGTCTCCTCCTGCCCTGATATCTGCCAAATCCGAATCAAACTGAGGATACTTATTTCTATCCAGATAAGAATTGATAAAATATTGTGTAATCAAAAATATATTTTCTCCACTCCCATTTTTTTCCACATATTTATTCATGATTACCCCGCTTCCTTTTTTACTCTGTCCCCACTCCCAAACAGCAGTATGCCACGCATAGTTATTGGCGATATCCTGTGCTGGATTTGTTGGAACTTCTATATTCAAAGCTTCTTTATAAAACTTTTCTTGTTCAGCTCCTGTTATTTGCATATACCCTGCACCACGTGTCTGTGATGAATAATTATGTGCCTTAAAATATGCTTCATCCCCATCTTCTAACAGTTTTGTCCCCATTGCACTTTCATGCCCACACGCAGCCATAAACAATGCAATACTTCCTTTATCTGTAATATTGTACTTTTTCAATAAATCATTTAATTCCGCCAACTCTTCATCAGTTATTGTAAAATTGAACTCCTCCATTTGAGACATAGTGATTAGATACTTTTCCTCCTCAATTATCGTAATTTCATCCACTTCTGGATTTTCCTCAATGGTAATCACTCCCCCATATAAACACAACAAATTGGCTTGTGACAATAATATTTCAACATACTCTCCTTTATTTATCATTCCACTATATTCTTCTAGTACTGCTAATTTTCTTTCATCTGTATAGTCCATCTTATTCCATAACCAGTCTCCAGATCCAATCCCATTAAAACAAACAATAGCTATTCGACTTTTCGATCCACCTGTTCCCCAACTCTTATCTAATAAAGGCAAACATTTATGACGATCTACACCCTGCACATCTTTTACGTATCCCTTCGGAGCCGGAAGCTGCTCACTGTATACTGGTTCGAACTTATCATTTCCACAGGCTCCAAAACTATATATGTTTTGCCCCTGTTTACAATCTGAACATGTCATAACAGGGATCTCATGATCATATACCCCATGGTCTTTATATGTATCCAGACAGATTGTTTTATTACCATGCGTACATGTTATTTTTGCCCCTCTAAGAACAGCTTCATTCTCCTTTAAATAATTAATAACTCCAAAAAATCTAAAGTGCTTCTCCATCAGATCAATCGCTAATTCTTTCTCCTTGCTACTTAATTTCTCCTTGTTACCTTCAAACGCAAAGTCGTACACATCTTTCTTTTTCTCTTTCTTTTTTTTCTTAATCTTCATTCTTACACCTCTATCAATAATATGGTTATCTCTAATCTTGACAAATATTCAATTCATCTAAAGCAATAATTACAACCTTCTTTGCCCCCATATTTATTTTTTTTCTGGAAGAAATCTCTAAATTTTTCGGATTTCCCATGGAAATATATCCATCACTTAACGACAAATTATTTTTTTCCACTCTTGAAAAATATACATTTTGATCAAATAAATTTATCCTGCTTCTATTAACTGCATTTAATTGTCTGAAAATATGAAAATCTCTGTAATCGGAAATATTCAAAAAGCAATCCCCTCCAACCCCTTCCTGCTCATCCCGGCTTCCAAAATACACCTCCACACGTGCACCTTTCTCCGGCATGGCATACAGAGCATTCCCTGTCACTGGATACCAGTCGTAATTAAACTCCCCTGTCGTTTTCCCACCATCAATATCCAATGCCACCTTTACCTGTTCTCTTCTGACATCTACGACAGTTCCCGTCAAGCCAAGCCCTGTAAACTGTTCCTGATAGAATTTGGCATAATCTGCCTTGCTTTTCAGCAAATATCTGAATATCAGTTCTCCATGTTGAAATCGGGCAGATACACCATATATACGCAGTCTCTGTCCTCCAAAGACGACCTTGTCGCCCAGCTTATAAAACACTCTGCTCTCTGTCTCGTATCCTGTTTCTGTCTGTTTGCCGTCTCCATGTCCTGTTCGGGCTATCTGGATGGTATATTCATTTTCTGAGAATGGTGGTATCGCACTGCCGTTTCTCATCCCAAACCACAGGGCAGGTTCCCCACTTATGATATCTGGCACCACACAAGTTTCCAGATGGCTTGCAAGACGTCTGGAGAATGCCCATACCGTTTCGTCATATTGTATGACGGGCTTTTTGATTGGCATCTCATTTCCTTCTGTACAAATTATTTGACCGCCGCTATCCTCCACTGCTTTGCGGGCAGTTTCCGCGTATGTCTGATTCACTGCCTGAAAAGAGCGGCTTCCCGGATTCTGGTCAAGCCTGCATGAAGCAGATTTTGCCTTGATCTGTATGTATTTTAATCCTCCCGCCAGTTCTTCTGTTACGTTGATTACATATCCATAAAACAACGTCTCGTTATTCTGCTCTTTCCAGATACGGATTTTACTGTCATAGACGGTATCTTTTCCATACAAAATATCCCTGTCTGTATATCCGTCCACTTCCAAAACTGCATGCTGGTTCGGCATCCATTCAAAACGAAATTCCACTACTGACTGGAACGGAACCCCGCTGTCCATCCGCAGTTCATGATTGATTTTTATCTCCATGAATCTCCTCCATAACACCTTACAATTTTACCTGTGCACCTGTCAGATACAGGTCTCCGCCCAGCTTTATCTCCGTCTCTCCCTGTTTCAGCCGTATTTTGTCCGTAGCGCTTAATTCTATTGATGAATTTTGGCTGGTTATAAACATTGTGCCGTTTGCACGGATTGATACAGTCCCCTCACTCACCATCTTGATTCCTTCCGCGTCTGACAGCTCTATATACGTCCCATGGTTGTTCGTCAGCAGTATTTTATCAGGCGAGAGCTGTATTTCCTTCCCTTCCTTATTCCGCCAGAACTTGCATGCCGGATTCGTCCGAAGCCCACCATCCCCTTCATGATAAGCGCTCGCCGCATATGCCTCTGTCTCCTTCTCTGATGGAAAATAAAGCCTGATTTGGTCGCCAATCTCAGGCATGCAATACCAGCCTGTCCCATCAGGTGAGGAATAGACTGATGCGTAGGGAAACCAGCGAGCCCCTGATTTGCCCTTATTTTCATCCTCTGTCAGCCGTATTGTCACTTTTTCCCGATCCACGTTCAGGACTCTGCCAAACAGCGACGCGCCCGACAGACGGGCATTATGTTCTACAGGTACGCCAATCCCCGCCTTTCGCCGCATATAATATGTATGATACAGCTCACTTCCCCTCATATGGGTCTCTACCTTCCATATGGTCATCTTCTGCCCGTCAATGATACCAGTTCCGCCTAATTCATAGATTTCCCGATCTTCCCAGATATAGGAGATGGTATCCTGCGGGCTGATATCCATTCCCCTGCTTTTTTTCTGCCAGTATTCCTCTATGTCGCACTGTGTCCTGTACTCTGTAGGCGCAGCACTTCCGGCGCCCAGTCCATCAGGAAGTCCAAAGTAATACTTTTCACCCGGTTCTGTACAACTGGGCATAATGACAGTCTGGTTCATGCTGGCAAGTCTTTTCACAAATGCCCAGTCTGTCTCCTGATACTGCATGATGAGCTGTCCTATCTTTCGCCCCTCTCCTACAGTCATCCTCGCCCTGGCATCCTCATATCCCTGTCCGCACACATCCAGCAGATCCCGGTATGTCAGACTGGACGCCTGAAAGCTTCGTATCCGTTCCCTGTGATCCATCAACAGGGTTCCCGAATACACCACTAGCTCCATTGTGCAGGTCTGACCTGACACATGCAGTTTCATGCTCTCCAGAATCCCATAAAACAGAATATGATGAATATCCCCTGACACGGCAGTTATCCGCACCCACGTCTGTTCCCTGCCAAGCCCCAGATATTCCTCTTTCCTGTCAAACGGAATCGTGCCTGTCACCTTTACATAGCCGTGTACATTGACCTGCTTCAATCCCTCATAGTGTTCCACCTGTAATTCTTCAAACGGACGGATGGTGATTTTTTCTTCTCTCATTGCAGCTCACTCCTCTCTTCTGTGATTCGATACAGTTCGACCTCTTTTAATCCCAGACCAAATATTCCCCTGCGGATCAGACTTTCCGCCATCTCCATTGATATAACGGTATGGCGCTTCAATGAATCAATCACGCAGAAAATATTCTTGCTGACAGCTACCCTCTCCCTGTACTGTTCCGGCGGTTTGGAGATACACATCCCATTTTCATACTCTTTTTCGACTGCCCGCAGAACGCTGGTCTCATCAAATACCGGCAGAAAATACAACTGTGACTTTCTTTGCAGCTGGTCAATCAATATCACCTCGCGGTAAAAACATATGTCCTTATACATCTTAACGACATCCAGCACGGCAGGCGACACCAGTAAAAATGGAGACAAGATAATATCTGTAAAAATATTTTTTTCCGATGGCTCTACGAAAAGAACCAGCCGCTCCGGCAATTTCGGATATGTTTTTAACTGTATGTCCCTGATATCAAGTTTGCCAAACAGGTTCTTGATACGCGGCGCGTATTTTAGCTCTGGTGTTTCATGGAGTTTAAAGTATTTTGTCATTGATCTGAGATCTCCTTTTTCCATATTTTATAGCTGTCACTGCACCTTCACTGGCGCAAGCCCCAGATAGATGATATCCCCCCGCTCTATCCTGCATGGCTCCCGCGAGGAGACCTTGTACATTTTCCCTTCCCCGCCGCGCTGGATACGAGTGCCGTTTTCGCTGTCGAGATCCTCTATGTACCAGCCCCCGCCGCTGTAATTCATAACGGCATGTTCTCCGTCCACTGTCCCTGCATAATCGGTATTTTTGAGGTTCACATCCACCTGAAAGTCCCCTTCGTCCCTGCCAAAGACAATCGAGGTCTTTCCATAAATATCCCATGTGTCTGTCACGTTGTTATCCTCCCCCAGCAGCAGAAGCTCAGATATCCCCGCACGCTTCATATCATATCTCAGAAAGCGCTTTCCCTCTGCCGCATCACGAATTGTCATCACCAGAAAAAATATGGTGACAGCCGCAAGGACGATTAGGCTGGTGTATTTCTCGATCGGCTTTTGCAGATAGGCATAGGACAGGACCGCGCCTGCTATAGAGGATATAATGATCGTGATGTCCAGTGTTAGTTTTCGGTTCATGATTCTGTGCTCCTCCTATTTTATCTTCATAAACGCCTCGAACATCTCTGTCACGTCCAGCGGATTTTTCTTATTTTTCGTTGTGTTCTCACCAGTACTGTGCTTTCCCTGCTGTGTGTCTGTCTGGAAGGAAAACCCAAAATACCGTTCCAAGTCTTTTGTAAAATTGCCAAAACTGTTGTTTGTTGCTGTCTGGGTTCTGTTTGTCGTATCCTGCGTATATGCTCCCCTAAGCGTATCAGACGACTGCATCAAAGTTGCATCATAGTTCTTTCTTTTTGCGGGATCGCTCAATGTCTCGTATGCTTCCACAATATCTTTAAATTTTTCCTCGGCTGCCGGATTATCCGGATTCAGGTCGGGATGGTATTTCTTTGCCAGCTTTCGGTATGCCTGCTTGATCTGGTTGTCATCCGCCTGCTGCGGTACGCCAAGTATTGTATAATAATCCATGGGTGTTCTCCCTGCTGTTTTGTTATTTTCTGAAAGAGCGTATCCAACCGATGTTGCATACGCTCTTTTGCTGTTCTTAATACTGCCTATACGGCATAGCCGCCTTCTACTGTCACTGTGCTGATCTTGTCTTTCTTCTGCTTGATTACAAGGGTGAACGTGCCGATGCCTTCCTCATCGCCGTAGTCCTCCTTGTAGTCTACGACAAACGCATTCGGGAAGCAGTACTTGCGCTCCATGATACCTGCTGCCACATACTCAGCTGTCACCTTCCTGTAGCTGTCTGCCTTCTCTGCAGGCACGACAGACCACAGTGCCATCTTCCTCGTACTGTCAAACGGGTCTCCTCCGACAGACGTGAGGATTTTTCCTTTGACCACCATGGTCGCACCCACATCCTTTGTCCTCGCATTGGAGTCCAGTGGGATATCTGTGGTCATCTTCACGCTCTTTACACATTCTTTTGATATTTCGAAGGTCTCTGCACCCTCAACCTTTACAACAAATGCCATTTTTTTCTCCTTTCTCTTACCGCAAGAAACATGCTTTATGCACTTTACATTGCATAGCCGCCTTCAATCTTCACCTTGTCATTCTCATCCTTCTTCTGCTTTACGTGCAGATAGAACGTACCCACGCCTGTCTCGTCATCCATCTCCTCGGAATACTCCATGATAAATGCATTTGGCACCTCGTACTTGCGCACTACCTGACCTGCCGAGATCACCTCCACAACAGCATCACGATAGCAGTCCGCCTTCTCTGACGGCACGACAGACCACTTGGAAAGCTCGATCGTACCGTCGTTTCCTTCCCCGCCAAGTTTGTAGATCATCTTGCCCCAGATTTTCATCGATACGCCGAAGTCTGTTGCCCTTGCGTTGGAGTCTGCCGGTGATTCGGAATCAAACACCACGTTCTTGATGCTCTTTTCATCCAGCGCAATCTGGTCTGCCCCTCCTGTTACGTTCAACCTAAATCCCATTTCTTTTCCTCCTTCTTTTTTTACATTGCTCTGTTATTTGAATTGAAACGGTTGATTTCAATCTCAAGATTCTTGACATTGCCATTGAATGTGATGTTCAGTACACAATACCCGTTTGCCTCGTCAATCTCATACTCAATGTCATCACCGTCACCAATTACCGCATTGACACATCCCCGCTTTTCCTGCCATCTGCTCTTCTGGCTCGACGGGTTGTTTGAGAAGAACTGAATGATGTTCTCCTGTTTGAAGTCGCCTGTGGCGTGGCGCAGTATCCGCTCGATATATGTCGTGACCTGCGTCTTGTAGATCGGTTCGTACACCTTGCCGTCACTCATGAGGTTCCGCGCCTTGTAGACCATAATGTTATGTATATTCTCTGTGCCCAGCACCGCATTCTCTGAGGAGAACACGAAGCCGAAGCTGTGTCGGTTGATTTCATTCTTAATGGAGTTGGTAAACCCTGTGATCTCCTTTGCCATCACGGTATGCACCCGCAGCGGATGGTCGCCCGACTCAATGTCGAACCGCACGCCGGGAAGCTCGGCATCGACATTTTTCTTGAACATTTCTTTCAGGTATTCCGGGCACTGGTACGCGGCGACAAGCCCGGCTGCGATATAGGCAGCGCCGACATACACGCCATCAATCCAGAGTTTCATGATGTCCTCTTTTTCCTTTGACAGCTCTGCCATATTGTTTTCATTTAACAGCATTCTGTTATCCAGTATCACGCCTGATTTCTCTTTTGGTATGATTGTGAAATTAGGAATGCATGGAACTGCAAACTCGCTGTACGCCTTTCCGATCAGCGAACTGCAGCGATCTTCATACTTTTCAATTCCTTCTGTCGCCATATTGTTGAAGGTAGTCTTGTCTCCTGTCTCATAGCTGAAAAAGCACTGCACGGAATAATCTTTTAGAACATCCAGAAGACGCACCAGCGCCTCCACGCTGTTGACACCCGTTTTTTCTGTATTCTCGTTGCCTTGAAAACGCTGCCTTGTCAGCCTGATATTTGAATTTTGATCCAGCGATACGGAAGGAACAATCCCGTACCATATCGTGTTGTCAAAATCGTTCTTGGCATTCACGGTATTCAGAAAAGCAATCAGCCTTGGAAGGTTATTTGCCTTCACCAGCATGTCATTGGACATATTGGTGATGAACATGGATGGCTTCATGCCCTTTATATTGGAGGGATATTGCTCGAAAAATGCCCACACGCCCAGTATCTTCTCTATTAAAGGCTTTACAACCTTGATAAAATCATCCTTTGCGGTCTTGTAAAATTCCAGATATGAATTGTAATTATTGACCTCCTGCCTGATGTCGATATTGCTGACCATGGTGGACGCAAGCGGACAGTATGTCCTTGTAACCAGAGCTTTTACATAATCGCTGCTCTCCTCGTTTAACGCCTCATAATCCTCTTCGAGCGCTGCGATCAGCCCTGCATTCACGTTGTCATCCACTACCATGAGTTCGGATGTCTCCGCCTTTGGCGCTTCCAGAACTTTCAGCTCCCCGTTCTCATCCATGCTCAGAACGCCGAGCGCGAGCGGTGTATTGTTCTTTTTCTCCTCCGCTTCGCCCAGCAAAAGCCTGGTTTTGATATCCTCGATTGCCAGCGGGAGCATTGCAAGGACATTGTTGTAATTCACGCTTGCTTCCTCGAACATAACATTCAGCTTGTCTGCCACATCCAGTTTATGCGGATCGCCGTCCTCCAGCTCTGCATAAGTCTTGTATACATACTGAAGCTCCTTGCGGTTCTGCTTGATATCTTCCATGACCTTTTTTGGTGAGATCATGTCTGTCAGCTTGTCAAACTGGAAATCTACGTTGATAATGCTCTGGGAGCGCTTTGCTTCCACCAGGGACATCAGCATCTTGAGGAAATCATTCTGTTTGTTCAGGTGAATCAGTGTCAGCATCTCCTCCGGGATCGTCTCAGGCTTTTTCAGGGTATACATGATTTTCTGGTTGTTTGCATTGAAGAAAGAATAGACTGTCGGATCAAACTTGTCTATAAACTCATCAAAGCTCTTTACAAGCAGTGCCCCATTCATTTCCTTGATTTTCTCGTCACTGAGGCTGTCAATCCCACGCACGTCACCTATAAGGGTCAGGATGTCCGGCTTCTCTGGATTGATTTCTTCAAACAATAACGTCCTGTTGGTCTGTTTGATGATGCTCATTTTTTACCTCCTATCTTTCGTTTGGTTTTAAATCTTTATAGTGAACTTCTATTTCTGCGTCCTCCTGGTCAAAAATAAAAGTTACCTTCTCATGATAATATAAATTGTAAGACTGTCCTTTTGTCAGAAGCGCCCTTCCAATCAATACGCTCGCCCGGCTGTTGTTCTTAATAACAAGGCTCCTGTCCGCTCCCGGCTTAAAGATGATTTTTTCCGCACCCTTTAAGTCCAGCGGCAGATTGCAGGTATCCAATATCCATTCGAGTGTGATGCTTTCCCGTCTGCATCTGGCAAACAAGTTAATGCTCTCCGGCGGATAGTCAATGTCATTTTTATTGTGTATGACATAAACGACTATTTTTCCACAAAAATCATTTTTGGGCACTGTGTTTTCCACCTGCGCCGTTGTACTCATGTCCGCTACCTGCCGCCTTATGGTCTGCTGTCCCCTGCGCTTTCTATAGGAAATGCCAAACACCGCTGCCACAGCAGCCACAAAAAGGACAATGACCGACCAGAAGAACCAGTCCGTGTCATCAGGCTCTTCCTCTGCGATAGGAACCGTAATCTCTTCCGCCGCTTCATGTATACCATAATAATTCCCGGCTGGATCCAAAAAACGGAGCTCTATTTGAGCAGTGATGCTCTGACTGTACACCTTCTCTATCCATGCCTTGCTCTCCGATATCGTATACGCTGCTTTTTCACTGTCGAGATACAGTTCCATTGCCCCGCTTCCCAGATGACCGTCCATCAGGCTGTGCCCCTCTGTATCCGATATCTCTATCCAGATATGGGCAGTCTGTGCGTCCTCCTCGTAGAAATGCCCTGTATTGATGCGAAAGCTGTATTCCGCAAAGAAATATGCATCAACCTGCATCGGTTTGTCGGCATACATCTGTATATTGACCTCCTGCGATACAGGAGCATGCATGTCGATCACTGTATATCTCCTGCCCTTTGACATATCGATTCTGCCAGCCTTGCAGTTTACTGTCACGTTTTCATTCTGCTGGTTCCCAATCAGAAGAATCTTTACTTTCTCCATCATACAGTCCGGCAGCGTCGCTGTAAGCTCTGCAGCTGTTCCATCCAGCTTCCCGATATGACTTCCGCGGGTTCCCCATTCATCAAACAGGTATTTCACTATATAAGCGCTCAATTCCGCAGTATCCGCAATCTCATACAGCGCTCCCCCTGTATCATCGGCGGCAGAGTATACCGTATATCCATCCTGTATCCTTTCCCCGACTGCCAGGACATCAATGACGATATTTTTCTCTTTTGCAGCCGCAACAGACTGTTCGAACAATTGGTCTGCCTGCACGGTTCCATCATTTGTGTCCATCATGATCTCACCGTCAGATATCAGAAGAATCCTTTTTTCTGCCTGATCATTTTGGAATAATGCCACCGCTGCTTCCATGCCTGCACCTGCATTTCCATACTGCCTATACCGCAGCTCACTTAATCCCTTCTCAATCTCGGTACTGCTGCTCCCTATCGGAACACTGGCGCATATCCCATTATTATAAGCGATAAGCCCCATCCTGCAGTTTCTCGGCAGGGAAGCTGCAAAGCCTTTGGCAAAGTCAAAGGCAAGATACTGGCTGTCCACATCTTCCATCGATTTGCTGCAGTCAAGAACGATCACGACCTCCCTGTCATGCTGCGTTTCATCCTGCGCTCTGGATGTACTGTGCAGAAACATTGTTGTGATAATCAACATCACTGCTGCAAGCGCTGTTTTGGCTGAATATAATTTTATCTTCAATTGTGATCCCACCCTTTTATATAATTTCGTCTCTTATCGTTTTGAAACGGTTTGAACTGAATTGTCCACAGGGGTTTATCTTTCGTATGTACTATTCATGATTCAGTGGAATATTTCTGATTCTAAGAGTACATAGCTGTACATAAAATGTATAAATGAAAAGATGCTCTAGATTTTTTCTATCTGCGTTTTATCATACCACTGCTACGCAAAAAAGATTATGACGTTTTATGAAAAAAATTTTTTCATAAAACGTCATAATCAAGTATGGCAATTTCCTGTTATGATATTGTAGTAATGTAACAACAGTCTTGATGTAATTTTAAGGGGGAATTTCAATCATGAAAAAAGTAATTGCAACATTATTAACCTTATGTATGATTTGGGTCGTTGTACCAACAACTGCTACAGTACCTGCCGGGGATGAGGGGATTAGTACTTATGAATATTTTTATCAAGATCAGGTAAATTAATCAATTGAATCATGAAACTTATCCTGATATGCTTTTTGCAATGCGCTAGTAACATTTTCTCTGTCATACAGACAAATCAAATAATAGCCATATCTGAGATAAGTTTCCTCTATTGCTGGCAAACCCTGTTTCCCATATATCAAGGACAGGTTTGCCAGTATATCTCCTGCTAAATCTCCTCTACAACACTCTATACTGTGCTGTACCCCTTCCTTTCCAATCTCTAATGCCTTTTCCAGTTCATTGTTCGCTTCAAGAAATCCTGTATAGTTTATATATAGTGACATTCCCGGAACAGCATGAAATCGCATAACAACTTTGCTTTTTTTATAACAATTCATCAATTCTTCATAAATTTGAAGCGCTTCCTTCACTTTATCATCTCTCCTTAGATTGATTGCGATCTTATTCCAGAGCATATATTCTGTCCGAAAAGGCACACGATAAACCATCCTTTTTGATTCCATCGATGGCATAGTTAATTGAAGCATTTCTCTAAGCTGTTTATTTGCATATTCTCTCGATATTTTATTTTGAGCTGTCTGCTCATAGATGCGTTCCATTCCAACAAATTGTCGATTGACACGTGTTGTCATATCCACTCCTTGTTCAATTTCATCAAGCAGTTTCTTTGCCTCTTCATATTTCCCTTTGGGAAAGCACCTGTTATACTCCCTCACCTTTTCATACAGCTCATATTTATCCGCCTCAATAAATCCATAATAGTTCTCCCGCTCCATGCCCATTTTCTTTAACAATTTATATAAATTCTTTTTATTTGGACTTCGCTTACAAGTCTCAATTTTGGATAGCGTTTCCTGCGCGCAGATTCCTTCGCAGAGCTCCTCCTGCGAAAGTCCCTTCGCCTCCCTTAAATCGCGCACCAATTCGTTCGTGATGACCAGCTCTCCCTGAAAACTGCTCTTCATAAAGGCTGCCATCATATTGGACTCCAGATTGTCGGACAGCAAATTTTCTTTCCTATCTCCCGCACAAATACAGCGGATTAA
>CAMWJQ010000059.1 GCA_947174615.1 uncultured Lachnospiraceae bacterium | reverse complement strand
AAAAGGCGTGGGAATATAATGCGTATGAGTTTTGGGTGAAACAATCAGGTACACCAGTTGATAGGGCAAAAAGGGACTTGGAAAATCCTATGGGAATGTTGAAAAGATATTCTGACTATTTTGATATTTATAATGGTATTAAAGTGGCAAACATATGTGGTTCCTGCGGAAAGAAGGCTGTTCCCTTAGCCATTTTAGGAGCAGAAGTTACTGTCTTTGATATTTCAGAAGATAATAAGAAATATGCGCTTGAAGTCGCAGCTGCCGCAAAAGTTGATTTGAATTTTGAAGTATGTGATATATTGGAAATAGATATAGAGAAGTATGGGAACTACTTTGACGTAGTGTTTATGGAAGGAGGAGTATTACATTACTTTCATGATATTGATGAATTTATGTGTATTATGTATTCGTTATTGAAAGACAATGGAAAAATGATATGTAGTGATTTTCATCCATTTACAAAAATATCAGATATATTGAATTTTGAACAACCAACTATGAGTTATTTCTCAAAGGAAATTTTTGAAGGAGAAATGGCACATGCCCGTTTTTTTGAAGAAAATATTCGCAAACAGATGCCCAAGTGCAGTTATAGAAAGTACACAATTAGTGAGATTATCAATTCAGTCATAAATAGCGGCTTTATGTTAAAAAAGTTTGATGAACATCCTGCGTGGACAAATGAAAAGATACCAGGAGAGTTTACTATTGTAGCGAGTAAATAATTAATTTCAGATTGTATGTGCAGAGGGAATGGTTTACTGAATTTTTCTTAATGAAATAAAGAACATGGTGCTAGCACCATGTAATAAGGGCAGCTAAGGAGAAGGTGGTGTTGTATTACACTTTAGGACTTTTGTAAGCCTTATTTTATAAAGTGGTTCGAATAGACTTTGATTATATCGCAATCCTTTATTGCTAAAAAAGGATTTTATTGCGTAACATTTCAAAAATAGGTTGCCAAATTACCGGGATTTGCTATAATAAATGCGTGGCAACATTTTGGCTGAGAAATAGATACACATCGCTGCCGCTTTCTCAAGTTCTCTCTGTGCTTCTGTTTTATTGAGCATTTCGCTTCCTCCTTCACGCCTGGATCAGTACCTGTTCATCTTATTTTTGTGCATCACATACCCAAGCCCCGCTCCCACACAGCCGCCTATAATATGCGTCAGATGGGACACATTATCCTGGGTGATAACACCGCTGTAAATCTGTCCTCCGATATAGAGCCCCGCTACAAGCACCAGTGTGATTGGTATGCTTCCCTCTCTCATACTGGTGAAGGGTGACAGCAGGATAAATGCGAACACCACCCCGCTCGCACCAAGAAGCTGCGTATGCGGGAAAAAGATATAGTTCACAATCCCTGTCACCAGCGCTGTTGCAAGAATCACAAACAAGAGATTCGAAGAACCGTACTTTTCCTCCAGCAAAGGTCCCACAATCAGCAGCAGCATAATATTTCCGATGAAATGATCCCAGCCTGCATGACCAAACACATGCCCAATCATCCGCACATACGTCAGCGGCGACAACAGCGAGGAATGGTAGACACTGAAAAATGTGTTGGTAGTCCACCCCCTCGTAAGCCAGCCCAGCGCCAGCGCGGCAAAACAGACTGCTGTAAAACAGATGACCACTGGCGAATTAAATGATACCTTGATTTTTCTATTCCTTCTCATAAACTGCTCCTTTTATTATTCCATCCTGCACTGTGATACTATGATGCGCCCTCACCCTGCTGTCAATTCGTATTTGGTGATTGCTCTGACCAGATCCCCCTTCAGCATCAGTGCCAGACAGACCGGCATATTCTCGATATGATCGTCAATATTGGCAATTAGAATCTCATCGAAGTCTTCTGTCCAAAAATCAGGATACGCCGTTCCATTCCAACTATAAAGCCCCGTCGTCTCAAAGTCAATGGACATCAGACGCGGACAGCACGCAAGCGCCTCATCCCTTGTCATCCCCACTTTCAGACCGTTGGCAAGCTGATGCGAATCATCCCAGAGCGCCCACGAATAAAGCTCATACCCTTTGTTGAAATTATCCTTATCCATCTTTCCGTAGATATACTCAACACCGTCTGTCCTGACGAGGTACCACATACCAAAGCCAAGCCCCGGCAGCATACCGCCGGTCTCATTATCATATTCCTCGACAGTACCCTTTTTCGACGCTTCCTCAAAGGAGAGCGGCTCCACCGCCGGAATCACGGCGGCTTCCTCCGGCGAGACATTATAAAGCTTGTCCTTGGAAGGCTGTTCAGACTGCTCAGATTCGCGCACATACCTGCTGTCCACGACATGAAGCGCACCGTTCTCGCAGGCTGCCGTCACCACAATCTCATCCAAAGACCACTTGTTGACTGCCTCAAAATAAAATTCAAGCAAATCCTGTCTCCCGCTCTTGACAATCTCTGTTTTATAGCAGACACTGCGGTACTCCAACGTCGTATCCGGCGCTTCAAACAAGTACTCCATCCCCTGATTGAGCGGCACTGTCTCCGATATCTGTGCGCTTTTCGCCAGTTCCTTTACTGTCACATGGATATGCGGCGTCTGCACCTCATCCCACACTTGCGGCGGCATGGACGCCCACTCTGGAAATTCTTCTCCGAGCCGTTTGCAGACAACTGTAATACAGGGGTTATAAGTATCATTGCCTCCCTGAAGCGCAGGCACCGTTCCTTCCATATAAGTGCACAGCTCCTCCGGCGGCATCAGCGGCTCATAGCTGCCGTTTTTCTTTGCAAACAATGCAGTTTCCCCGTAGGCATTGGGATCGGAATGAAACCCATAGGACAACTGCATCAGAATTTCCTTGATGCCGTCACCGTCCAGATCACAGGTACGGATTTGGGGCATTCCCATGCCAAGCTGTTTCGTCTCAAGCATATCGCCGTTTCCAAACTCAATCCGATAGGTGCACATTTCAGCAGATATCAAGTCTGTCCGATAGACACGGTCGATCCTTCCATCTCCGTCATAGTCTGTATCAACAAACTGTTCATGTCCGTCCCACGCGGTACACTCGTCCAGATATCCCGTATAAGCGGCATACTCAAACAGCCCGCCTGTTCCCTTCTGGTCATCAAAAATCTTGGCAAAGCGGACACGCTCGCCACCTCCTGCTCCTACTTCCACGACATAATAGAGATCCATCACCATGCCGCTGCCGCTTTCCAGATAGAGATAACCGTGCTCGTCCCCCCTCAGCGTCACGCACTCTTCAGAGCGCCATACCGTATAGTCCGGATCAACGCAGTTCTTTGTCTGCTTGAGCGGCACAAAAAAGTCCATGTTGTGCTCCCTGTAATAGCCGCTGTCATACGCTTCCCTCGTCATGCGCCTGCCCGCGACATCATATTGATACAACTCCTCTGTATCATATGGGTGCAGATAGACGCGCTTCCCATCCTCCGTGACAAAGATCTCACAGTTTAACTGCTCTTTTTCATCAAGACACCCCAGTTCTTTGAGATTCACACTGCTGTCAAGCCTGCTGCTGCCCATATCATAAATAAAAAGACCAAAATCATGATGAAATATAAGTGTCTCGCCGTCTGCATAGTCCAAAACAGGTCCCTCTATGTCGCACACCATCTTGTCTGTCACCACAGCGGGGGATATCAAAATCCTTTCGCTGCCACTCTCGGATTCTGCCGACACGGCGGACTCCTGCACCTCCGCAGCGTTGTCCTGAAACGAATCGTTCCCGGATAGGTTCTCTTCTATGAGATTCTCTTCGGAATCCTCACGATCCGCCCCCGCCGGGTTGCTCCCAAGCGCCACCAGCGCAATTCCCACCAGCACAAATACCGGAACGGCAACAAACACTGCCGTTTTTTTATACCGCATAATATTTTTGATGCGGCTCTTCACACTGCCCTCTCCGAAGCCAAGCGGCGCGCCGGCAAAAACCTTTTTGCCGCTCGCCAGATTTAATAAAGATGCGGAGTACGCCGCCCGCAGGTCTGTGCCCATCTGCCGCATCACCGCCTCGTCGCAGGACATTTCCATATCCTTTTCCGACAGGAAAAAGGCGCACCACACAAGCGGATTAAACCAGTGAAGCGACAATGCCAGAAATGCCAGCAAGCGGAAAATATGGTCCCCTCTCCTGATATGTGTTTTCTCATGGAGCAGAATGTAACGGCGCTCTGACTCCGTGAGTGTCGTTGGCAGATAAATCCGTGGGCGCAGCACGCCCATCACAAACGCAGTGTGTATATAATCACATAGAAATATATTTGCCGCACCGCTTTTTTCATCGGGCGAAGCGCCTGTTAACTGCCGCTTGAGACGAAGGACACTGACAGCACTGTAAAGCCATAAAAACACGACGCCCAACACCCAGATCGCTGTACTGGCTGTCCCAGCGCCACGCACAGAAAAACGCGCCATAGATTCTATCATCTGAGAGGCTGCTGCGTTGATTCCCGTTTCTTCCTGTGCAGTCTTGAACGCTGGCATTTGCCCGGCACGGACATTGGATAAATCCTCTGCAAGGTAAACCGCGGAGATTTGATCTTGGCTGCCCCCTGTTATGCTGTCCGTAATGCGGGCTGCCGAAGTCTGCGGCTGACTGTCATTTCGGGTCACCCTGCCATGTTCTATCCCCACAATATCCATCATCTGAAAAACCGATAACCCGGACGTGAATGAAACTGGACACAACAGCCTTAGCAGCACTGCCCCCCACAACAGATAACTGAATATTTTAGGCGCCCGTGCCAAAAGCAGCCGCATCAGCAATACCAGCACAATCACGAAGCCTCCGGTCAGACTCATTGTGACAACCGTAGAAAAAATCATTGAGAAAACCATTTTCATGTGAATCTCCTTTCCAAACAAACTCTCATACTACTTTCACCGGCTGTTTGCCTCAATGATTCTTTTGAGTTCCTCCACATCCTTGTCCGAAAGTCTTTTTCCCGCGGTAAATGCCGTCAGAAAGCTTGGGAGAGAGCCTTGAAAGGTGTCCTCCACAAACTGCTCGCTCTGTTTGGATAAAAATTCCATCTTTGACACACACGATGTCACGGTACCATTGTCATTGCGAAACAATCCCCTGTCGCACACCCGCCGCAGTATCGTGTATGTTGTCGATTTTTTCCAGCAAAGCGCCTTCTCACAGCGCTTTGCCAGCTCGCCTGACGCAATCGGCTCATTATCCCAGATCAAGTCAGCAAACTTCATTTCTATTTCACCTAATTTGTATTCCATAATGACTTCCTTCATTCTACAGATTGTAAACCTATTTTCATTCTACAATTAGTAGACCAGTTTGTCAACCGTTTTGTCTATTCATCTGCGTAATTTACACGCTGCTTCTATATTTCACAGTTACAATTCACACCCAATGTCATTTACTTAAGGAATTTGACTAACCAATTGTACTGGAAAATGCCCAATAAATCAATGTATTTATTCACAAATCCCGGTTATTAAGGGCTTAAGTAAATGACATTGATTCACACCAACGCCAGTTCTTATCAGCTTATAAGTAATTGAGGTGTGAATTATAACAGATTTTGCACACAAAATGCTAAAAGGCAGGCATTTTGGCGCATGATTCCCGCTACTTTGGCGTAGGTGTGAAAAGTAACATTTCACACTTTTATATTCCTACATGATCCGAATACTGTATACATTACTGCCGCTAAATGTTATACTGATTCCAAGGAACTGAGCCGCGTTCGCCTGCCTGTTACAGGCATCAAGCCGGAAAAGCCACTTGGTGATGGCTTGATGCGTCTAAGCTGCCACACTATCTCAGGACTTTGCCGGAAATGCGTCACAAATTATGAGAGATTTGTGCCAAATGAAGGGCGCATACAATACCTTCGAAATTAATGCAGCAATGCACTGTGCACAACCATTACTATTGATATCATCTAAGAAAGCGAGAACAAGCGCTATGAATCTATTACAGGAAATCAAAAACTATCAGCCCTGCAATCAACAGGAAGCCTGCGATCAGGCACGCATGATTGACTATATGACACATCACGCAGATTGCTTGAGCCGTGAAAATCAGACTGCCCATTTTACAGCGTCCATCTGGACTGTGAACAAAGCGCGCACAAAGACCTTGATGGTGTATCACAATCTCTATGACTCCTGGTCGTGGATCGGCGGTCACGCAGACGGCATAGAAGATCTGCGCGCAGTGGCGCTGCGTGAGCTGCAAGAAGAAACTGGCATTCGCCGCGCCGCCCTCGTGCGCCCGGAAATCTTCAGTCTGGAAATTTTAACTGTCGATGGGCATATCAAAAAGGGCAGTTATGTACCCAGCCATCTGCATATGAACGTAACCTATCTGGCTGAAGCAGATGAAAAAGAAACGCTGATTGTGAATGAAAACGAAAATCAAGCCGTACAATGGTGGTCCTTTGAGGATGCATTGAAGGTTCCGAAAGAACCATGGTTTGTGGCATGGATTTATCCGAAACTGATTGAAAAAGCGCTGACACAAAAATGACACATCCTGCGATGTGTCATCTTTTCGGATAAGAACTGCTTTATCAATCCGATACTCTATTCAAGACAAAATCATCCACCGTCCCCCAGCTCAAAGGATTGCACTTCATACGCACCCCAATCGTGAGACTGCCATCCGAAACCTTGATTTCCGGGATGGTTGGATTCTTCCAGTCCTTGTAGGTTGTCACCATAAACGGTTCTGTCTGTTCCCCACTGCTCGTCACTGCGTACAGTTCCATGAAAGCCTCCTCTGTCACATCGCCGCCCTGCGCATAAGCCATGAGCTGATAGGTACCCGGCTCTAACTCTGTCAATTCCTGCTCAATCGAAAAGTCCATCTCCGTATCCTCTGACCAGAAATGAAACGCGACCTCACCGCTGTGCGCATCTGCCTCGTTTACCTGATAATCTGTCGGATTGTCAGCGCCCGCATACACCACCTTCCACATGGAGGTATCACTGTCCTCAAAGCTCGGATTCTGCACAAGATTGTCCATCTTGATCTCAACGTATGCCACGACTTTAGTGCCGTCTTCAAGTGAACCAGTGACCTCATAGACGCCGCCAGCCTTGGCGTCAACTGCTGCAAGCTGCGCCGCATCCCATGCCACTGCCAACTGTTTGTTTGCAGAGCGGTCATTATAGATCACATCAACCTGTTCTGGAAGTACAAACTCCCCGCCGACGTTGCAGGTCACATGAAGATCTGGTACCGAATCCACTGCCAGCGGCGCTGCACAGCCTGTTTTTAAGTATTTGAATACATTCAGGGACTCCAATGGATGACCGTCAAAGTCAAACATCGCCTGATTATCCCACGAACAGCCGCCATAATACAAACCTGCATCTTCGGGATCATAGTCCGCCGCATAGCTGCTCGCCCAGCCGCTGCCATACGCCTCCCAGATCGAGGAATTATCCGCTGTCGCCTCACCGACCGGAAGCCATACGCCCTCCCAGTAAAACACACCGACTGCCCCGGCCTCATGCGCTGCCGCACAGACATCGCGCACCATGCTCGCCTGCCCCTGCACCGTCGCTGGATATCCCTCAACCAAATCATCGATGCCGACAAGGCTGTTTCCGCTGCCGTCACCATCTTCTGAAGTATAACAGTATGAGGTCTCCGCAATAAATACCTTCTTGCCGTACCGCTCCTGAATCAGCTCAGCCACACGCTGCATATTGCTCATCGATCCGTCCCAGAAAGGATAAAAAGAAAGTCCGATCATGTCATAATCCATTTCTGCCTTGTCCAAGTTGGCAACCAGACTGTCCACCTGCGCTTTGTCTGTGATCCGTGTATAATGAATCGCAATCAAAATCTCCTTGCCATAACTTTCTGAGATCTCACGGACAGCACGGCATCCCGCATGCAAAAGCTGGGTAACATTTTCCAATTTTGTCTCTCCGGACATACCATTATTAATCTCATTGCCGACCTGAACCATTCCCACATCGACACCCGCATCCAGAATCTCTGTGAGGCTTTCCTTGGTAAAATCATAGAGCGCATCGCATTTTTGCGCAATATCCATGCCTTCCCACGCCTTGGGCGCATGCTGTCTCTTGGGATCTGCCCAGAAATCCGAATAATGGAAATCAATACAAACTTTCATGCCATATGCTGTAGCACGCTTTCCCAGCGCAACTGCCGTCGGGACATCATTGTTGCCGCCGCCGTATCCATTGCCATTTTCATCAAACGGGTTATTCCATACGCGCAGGCGGATATAATTTACGCCGCCCTCTGCCAATGTCTGAAAGACATCCTGCTCTTCCCCGTCAAAATTGTAGTACTTCACGCCGCTGTTCTCCTCAACCAGTACGGACGATGCATCCATGCCGCGTATAAAATCGTCGGAAATCCCTTCAACTGGCTCTATAAAGATGTCCCCCTGCACCGGATTCTCTGCCTGTTCCCCGGCAGATTCCTCTGCTGGCACGGACACGGTTTCCTGCGTTTCACGCTGTACGGACACCTGCGTCTCCGCCGGTGTCTGCACCTGTGAGGATACCTGTGCTGATGTTTCTGATTTGGCACTATTGGCGCCACACCCTGCCAAAACAGCAGAGCAAAAGCTGATACTGATACACAGCACTGTCAGTTTTTTGTGTAATCGCTTCATAATACATTCCTCCCTGTAATATTCAATCTTTACAACCAATACAATTTTTTCTATAATTGAGTGAAAGAACTGTTCCGATAGTGCTTATAAGCTGTTCAGGCATAAGTAATTTTCAAACAGTTCCTAAGATGCTCTGATACTATTATTGTACCGGTTCAGCCGCAGCGCAGCAATATCACAAATCGGTTTTGGCAAGCTGTAATTGTAACATATTCGGGATTGATAGATTCTGCATGGAGGTTTATCTTACTATGGAAGAAAAGAAGAAAAAAGAGACGAAGCTTGTGTACAGCACATCCGACATGCAGGAAGTTCTGGACAGCTGCGCTTCCTCTATCAATGTACACAACGGAGAGAGCGATTTCAGCCGCTTTTACCATATGAATGTGCCCTTTCAGCTCACTCTGGAATACTGCGGCGGCGCCGACCCTGAAGATTATGTCAACGTCGTCACGATATCCTTTGAGAAAGCTGTTCTGTATCAGGAATCCCAAGCGATGAAAAACTATTCTTACACGAAGAATGCGCCGCATTTTCACGACTTTTTTGAGTTTGTCATCGTTCTAAGCGGAACTGTCACCCAGAAAATAGAAGGCAAGGAATGTCTGTATCCTGCAGGATCCTGCTGTCTCATCAACCGAAATCTTCGCCATATGGAGCGCTATTCCTCCCAATGCAGCGTCCTGTTTATCGGTCTGTCTCCCGATTTTGTTACAGCCCTGTTTGATTCTGCACAGAATGCGCTGTTTGCGGACGAGAAAAAAATCTACAACAGTGTTCTTTATGATTTTATCACCACCGACCTGACCCACCCCGGCGAGCGGGCTTATCTGGACTTTATCCCGTCATGCCAGAACCGTCTGCCCGCGGCGCGCCTTCACTCCATAGTAGAATCCATGATACAGACGCTTTTGTTTCCTTCATTTGGCTCTACCTGTCAAATCTGCGGGCAGCTGTGCGCTTTATTGACGCTCCTGTCATCGCCGAACGATTACCACTGTACGAATATCCGTCTTGACACGAACAGCGATTTCCTGATCTTCTCACGTATCACACGTTTGTTTGAGGAGAGTGACGGACGCATGACACGCACAGAGCTGGAACAACTGCTCCACTACAGCGGAGACTACTTAAATCGTATCGTCAACAAGTTCACCGATATGTGTCTCTATGATTACGGTCTGACTTTCTGCATGAAAAAAGCGGCTCAGTACCTGACGGAAACCGACGAATCCATCAGTGCCATTACCGCTAAGCTGCGGTTTACAAACCGCACGCACTTCTACGCACTGTTTAAAGAAAACTATGGAGTTACCCCCATGGAATACAGGAAAATGCATTCCTAAACGATACCGCGTCCTGGCGCGATACTCACGGCAGATTTCATCTGTTGTAAGTATACTTTGTCGTCAGATTCACAACAAGAATCGCCGCACCAAGAACTGCAAGCACCACCCCTGTCGCCCGGTTGAGCGTTATGGCACTCGCCTTGTTTGCAAACTTCGCAGCAATACGAGCCCACAATAATGTAGACGCAACACAGAATATCAGACACCAGATATCCGGCATACCGCCGATTACAAAGTGACTGACAGAGCCTGTCAGCGCCGTAAAGCTCATGATAAAAACGCTTGTCCCGACGGCTGTTTTCAGCTCATATCCCAAGACACTTGTCAGGATCAACAGCATCATCATACCGCCGCCGGCACCGATAAAGCCGCAGATAAACCCGACGATCGTTCCGCTGATAACAGACTGGATAATCCGCTTCCCTGCGCTGACTGCAGCCATGGATTCCTTGGTTGCCATGACAGGCTTTACGATAAACTTAATCCCCAGTAACAGTGTCATAAATACCGAGAAACTTCCCATCGTCGTATTGGGCACCATGCTTGCAATCCAGCTCCCAAACAATGTAAACACCAGCACTGTAACCATCATGACGATCCCGTTTCGGATGTCAAGATTTTTATTTTTGCCATAGGTATAAGCGCTTACCGCACTCGCGAGAACATCACTTGCAAGCGCAATGCCGACCGCCTCATATGCCGGCAGTCCCAGAAATGTGATCAGCATCGGACTGATCACTGCCGCGGCGCTCATGCCCGCAAATCCAGTTCCCAGCCCCGCGCCAATCCCTGCGATAAAACAGATTAAAAACTTGAACATCGCCGCTGCCTCCTTTGGATGCAAGATATATCCAATTATCCTACCACAAATCCCAAGCCAGCGCTATGATTCTTCTATTAAATTCCCGTGAACTTCATTAAATTTCTGTTATCCGTAATTTCTCTTATCAACATGAGGAAAGTTTAAGCAAAAATTAATGGTAATGGACATGCATTTATAGTAAAATAATGCCATAACAGAATTTAGCAAACGCCGTTAAAAAAATGGTACTTAAAAAAATGATACTTTTTATATTGGAGGCTGCTTATGCGCAATGAAGAAAAAATGTATGCGTTGTTTATAGATACTGCAAAGGCAGATGATAGAATCGCAGCAGTATATATGAATGGTTCCCGGACAAATCCGAATGTTCCTAAAGATATTTTTCAGGACTACGACATTGTGTATGTAGTGCGGGAAACCACGTCATTTATTGAGGACAAGAATTGGATTCTCAGGTTTGGCAAAATCCTGTATATGCAGTATCCCGATGAAAGCCCGGATGCTCCAAGTGACAAGGAAAATCATTATGGGTGGCTGATGCAGTTTGAAGATGGTGTCCGCATTGACCTTACCATACAGACAGTCCAATATGCCATAGCGCATATCCATGATGACAAACTTTGCCGGATTTTGCTGGACAAGGAAGCGATTCTTCCAGCCATTCCAGAATCAACAGATGAGGACTATCATATGAAAAGACCTACCGAAGCGCAGTTTCAGGCATGTGCCAATGAATTTTGGTGGTGCAGCAACAATATCGCAAAAGGCTTGTGGCGTGAGGAAATGCCCTATGTGCAGGATATGACCAACTTTGTCGTTCGCAAGCAGTTAGAAAAGATGCTGTCATGGAAAGTAGGTCTCCTGACGGATTTTCAGGTCAGTGTCGGAAAATCTGCAAAGTACTTATACAGATGGCTGGAAGCGGACGAATATCAAGGATACCTGAATACTTATTTTAGCGGAAATATTGCGGAAGCCTGGACAGCCGTGCTGCATATGTGCGATTTGTTTGAACAGACAGCGGTGTATGTGGGCAGCAAACTGGGATATACCTATAATGCCGCAGAAGCAAGGGCAGCCAGAGGATTTCTTGAGCATGTGCGCACATTGCCAAGAGATGCTGAGGATGTCCAGAATTTGAAATCATAGAAAATATCCGTTACCACAAAAACTTTTAAATGGAGCGCTTGCTATTTGAACGTGCCGCTCGAATAGCAAGCACATTAGCAGATTTCTTTAGCAGTTCCCTTCCTTTTCAGCCAGCATACGCTTCAATGCTGCAATCTCAGCATCCTTATCCGCAATCCTGGCATCTTTATCTGCAATCTCAGCATCTTTATCTGCAATCTCAGCATCTTTATCTGCAATCTCAGCATCCTTATCCGCAATCCTGGCATCTTTATCCGCAATCTCAGCATCTTTATCTGCAAGCAATTCCTTCAGTTCCCCTAACTCTGGCAGTATCATTCTCTTCAATGCCTCACTCATACGATCACCTCCGTTGACTATTTGTTCAAAGACTCCACTGTTAAGATCCGACACTAAGTTTACTACTACAGCTGCCTTGACGCGCGCTTCCTCCGCCTCAAGCCTGTCAAAGCTGTCCAGAAGCTCTTCTGCCTGAACAATGTCCATATTCCGCGTTAACGATTTCAGCCAGACATGTCGCTCTGCTTCAAGTTCTCTCGTCACGATAACCTGCATCGGAAAGAGCATTCCATCTATGCGATAAATTCCTTTTCCTCCTTGTTTCACCTGATATTTCTTTTCCAACTGCCCCAAAAGTTTCACAGGCTTACGCTCGCGAATCAGTGAAACTGTGATATCTGTGTCCAGAATTTCATCTACTGCCCCCGTATCTGCTTTGTACAGGCAGGCATAAGACAACACCTTGTAAAAAGTATCAATATTCATACTGTCATCAGGCGACTTATATTCTATGATATTATGTCCAAGGAAAAACGCACCTATTTCATTTTTGATAACCTCTCCCGGCTTTTTTCGAATGACCAGAAGATCAATTCGCAAC
>CAMWJQ010000058.1 GCA_947174615.1 uncultured Lachnospiraceae bacterium | reverse complement strand
GACCCTGACCGCGCATCAGGAAGCGAAGTTTTTGATTCTCCTCATTTGCAATCCACTCGGCAAGCCTTGATGCCCACAGTCTTTCTTTGGAGTAGGCGTTGACGCCGATAAGTTTGTAGCCGGAGAAGGAAGCCATCTGTACCTGCTGTCCGGCGCAGGTGTAAGAAGGAAGCTTTGCCGCGCCGAAGCTGCTGCCCCAGACTTTTTCGACAGCGACAGCATTCCATACGCCATTGACGCCCGCGATGATCTGTCCATTTTGAACACCCTCGAGAAAACCGGCATCATCGGTGCTGACAAAGCCCGGATGGCTTGCGATCTCCATCATGGACTGTGCGACATCAATGCCTTTGATACTGCCATCCGCAGCGTTCCATGTACAGTAGTTGGTCATGCCGTCATCGTTTAAGCCTACGGTGAGCCCAGTATTGCCAAAGAGCGCGTACACGTACCAGCCAGAGGACCATTCCATCGAGACTTTTTTGCCTTGTTCGGCTGCGATAGAAAGCATCCGGTCGAGAGAGAGGATGTCCTCCTCCGTGAAATAATCTTTATTATAATATAGAAAGTAGCCGTTGTCTGCCGTCAGCGGCAGCGCATAGATCGTATCATTGACTGATGCCGCGAGGACGGCTTCGTGCAGGCTGGTTTCCATGACAGAAGCCGGATTGCTGACGGGCTCGAGGGCGCCGGCTGCGACGAGGGTGTTGAGCTGATCATCTGCAAAGGCAAACACATCGGCGCCGTTCTCCAGATCAGCCATCAACGCGTCCGTACAGTGGCTTTCGCTCTGCGGGGTGCAGGTGATGTCAAAATCTGCCTGCCCGCTGTATGCTGCCTCAAATCCGTCGATGATCTGGCGAAGCAGCTCCTCGTCCTCCGCCGCGCCCCAGACCGTCAGATGGACGGTGTCAGAGACGGGGGATAGCGTCTGTGGCTGCACCGCAGGCGCGGGCGTTTTGCGTTGGCATCCCGATAAGACGAGGGGGAGCATAAGAAATAATAAGTAAGGTTTGTGTTTTGTATTCATGGCGTTCTCCATTATCGTAATCATTTTCCATAGTAATGATAGCATTTTTTGGAGATTTTAGCAATCCGGATTTCGCGGGCATCCTGCGCATCTTATATAAAATAAGGAAAGAATTGTAAAATTTATATGAATTTTATGGAAAATTGCAGAGAAATATTATAGAATAGACGGGGAAAAGTTTGTTTAGTGGATTTTCGAAACTGAATGAGGAGGAAAAAGATGCAGTACAAGGGGTTTAAACGAATCAGGAGAGCAGCCGCTGTGATCTTGTCGGCAGCTATGATTGTGACCGAACTGCCATCGGCAGGGACGGCGCATGCAGCTGAGGCGGATGGGTATGAGATACAGACTGCTGCGGAGCAGGACACATTCTCGGCGCAGGAGAGCGCGCCGGATGACAGCGGGCAGCAGCATGCAGGGAGTGAGCAAAGCCAGCCGGAAAGCAGTGTGCCGGAAGAAGGCACAGAGCCGGAGCGCGAACCGGAAGTTGAGTCGGCGGAGACGGGAACTGTAGAGGAGACACCGTCATCGACGATAACAGAAGATGAGACGGGCATGACAGACACTACAGAGACGGAGACAGTCAGTGCCGTGGAATCTGGAACAGCGCCGGAAACGGAGACAGAAACCGGCGAAAGCACATCTGAGAGCGAGGACGAAAACTCAAGTACAGAAATCATAGAAACAGAACCCATAGAGACGGAAACGGTCAATACGGAAACTACGGAGACGGAAGCTACGGAGACGGAAGCTACGGATGCAGAAACTACGGAAACAGAAGCTGTCGAGACGGAAACTACGGAGGAAATTACAGAAGAAGAGACAATCCTTCTTGACGAGGAGGAAACATCAGTTCCGATTCCGGAGGTTGACGCGTCTGTACATAGTCTGAAAACCACAAAAACGCTATCATCATTTCGCATTGCAGCACCGAAGGCATATGCGTCTGTCCAGACTCCTGTGGAGATCGCACCAAATGAGTACAGGATAGAAAACAGGGACCAGTTTTTAGGGTTTCTGTCTGGAAACGCTGATTATGACGGCTGTACAGTGACATTGGCGTGCAATGTGGATATGAAATCAGAGACAGCCTATTTTGGCGGAAGGTTTTCTGGTACGTTTGACGGAAACGGATATTCTATACAGAACCTAAAAGTGGATCAGGGGCTGTTTCCTGTCATTCAGTCAGGAGCGGTGGTGAAAAACCTGCATGTCAGCAATGCAACGATGTCAGGGGAACGCTCAGCAGGAGTCCTTGCAGGACGCAATGACGGGACAATAACAAACTGTGTTGTCACCGGCAGTCTGGAGGCGGGCGCCAATATGGATTTTACAGCCGGAATTGTGGGTGCAAACGAAGGAACCGTCGAGGAGTGTGTTTTTTCTGGAAGAATCACGGCGGCAGCAGGTACAGAGGATGCGGAAAAAGACATCGGCGGTATCGCTGGCAGAAATAACGGGGTGATTCGGAACTGCTATGCTTCAGGCAGCATCCAGTCCAAGTCAGCAGTCGTTACCGGGATCGTTGGAACAAACACATCAAGGGAGTCCGACAGCATAAAAGGCTGTGCCAATTATATGAGCGTAGAGGGCGCTTACATCGTGGCAGGTATCGTGGGCATCAATGAAGGCGAGGTCACAGACTGTACAAACTATGGGGCAGTCCGCCAGAAAAATCATTCGCAGGAAATCGGTGAGGCAGGCGGAATTGCGGCACAAAATAAGATAGGAACCATCAGTGACTGCTATAATTATGCCAATGTCAGCGGAGAGGATAAGAATATTGGCGGGATTGCCGCAACGACATCCGGAACGATTACAAGATGTGGGAACACTGGATCGGTAACTGGTCTGGCGAACGTCGGCGGTATTGCAGGTCTGTATAATGGAAATCGGGAATACAGCATCAGCGAATGCTTTAATCAGGGAACAGTCAATGGCAATGGCAGGACGATCAAGTCTCAGGGAATTGGCGGGATCTTAGGAAGCACGGGCAAGAGTTACAGGGTGCCGATAGAGAACTGTTATAACACAGGAAACATACGTGCGACAAAAGCGACGCAGTACCTTGGCGGTATCGCAGGTATTATCTATAAAGGCTCTTTATCCAACTGCTATAATGCGGGGAATGTAACTGGCGAGGATGGATCGTATGCAGCAATGCTTGTGGGATTTTTCGGCAGTGAGGAGGATACCTCCTATGCGAACTGTCTCTATGTTGGGGATGAACGTGAGATTGCCTTCTTTCGGGAGGAAGGCGGCGTCTCAGACACGGAGATGGCTAAGACTACCAGCGGTTTGAGATCACAGGAGGCATTGTCAGTCCTTGGAGGAAGCTTTTCTTCAGACAGCAGCCGGATCAATGAAGGATATCCGATACTGAGCTGGCAGTCGGAACCGGATTATCGTTATCCGGTAGTCTTTGAGTTAAACGGCGGCTGTTCAGGGAGCGCTTATTTTGAGCTGGTAAACCGTGACAGTACTGTGAACCAGCCTGAGGAGCCGACCAAGAGCTATGCGGAGTTTCAAGGCTGGTATACCGATGCGGGTTTCAATGCTTCCTATAATTTCAGCAGCCAGATCAAAGCGCCGCTGACTTTGTATGCAAAGTGGAAAAAAGAGTCCGTTGTGGAGGACATGGAACTCATTCAGGAGAGCCTCCATCTGATAATCGGCGAGGAGTACACGATCAAAGTGCGCTATACACCAGAGAAGCCGCAGAATGCGGAAATGGTGTGGGAGTCTAGCAATACGTCGGCAGTGACAGTTGATGAGAAAGGGACAATCCGGGCAGAGGCAGCAGGCAGGGCAACCATCAAGGGAACTTTAAAGGACAATTCTCTGTCAAAGGTGCTGGAGCTTAGGGTGACGGTCACAGATGATGAAACGATTATCCATATCAGGAGGGCTGACGATGGCGCGGAACTCTCAGAATTAGATATTGCAGTCAAAGAAACGATTACGTTGGAGGCAGTCACAAAAGGATTTTCGGAGGATGCCGAAATCCAGTGGGGACCCACACAGAATGAATATGTGAAGATTACGCCGAAGCAGAATGCTTTGTCAGGGAAGCCAAGGGCAGTCGTGGAGGGAATCAAGCCGACGCCGTCAGGGAAGCCTGTCAAGGTGAAATTTACGGTTGAGGATGGAGATAAAATTTCTTCGGAGACGATCGATGTCACGGTGCTGCCTCTTGCAACTGGTGTCAAAGTGAAGCTGGGTGAGGAGGATGTCACGGAGAAGACGGTGATCTATGATCTGGTGACAAAGAAATTTATTGCCGTCGGTACAAAGAAATTAAAACAGCCTGTCGATGCGCTCAGCGCTGTGATTTCACCAAGCAATGCAAGCCAGAAGGTTACATGGTCCTCCAACAACTCTTCTGTGGTCAAATTCGATGACAAGGAAAGCGGCGTTGTTACCGGCAATATCAGCGGCACAGCAGAGGTGACTGCGCTGACAAAGGACGGAAGCAACAAATCCGGGAAAACCACAATCAGGACCAAGCGGATTGTGCAGTCCTTTGTGCTCGAGCCAAAGGAGGTCGATAAAAACACCCCCGTTGTGCTGGATTCCCAAGGCAGGGTGCTGCTGACCAGCGGATGCAGCGTGAGACTTGTCCCTAAGTTTACCCCCACAGATGTGACCGACGAGGGACTAAAATGGGAGATGAATCCCAAAAACTGTCTTGAGATTGATGCAGAGAAGAAGATTGTCACAGCAAAGGATGTAAAGAGTGAAACCAAAGTGACGCTGAAAGCGACCTCCCTTGACGGCGGCGACGCTTCTTATGAGATGGAGTTTGTGATTATTCCCAAAGTGGAATCCATCGAAATCTATGATACAAGGGATATGAAGCGTCCGGTCAACGGCAAGACAATCGGCGTGAATCCTGAGATGGACAGCAAAACGTTTATGCTTCGGGTAAAGAATAAGCCAGACTATGCATCACAGGTTGTCTTGTGGAAATCGGCAAACACGAAGGTGGCAGCAGTGACCGATCATCAGGACGGAAGCTGTACGGTCACGGTAAATGGGTATGGTAAGACCGATATTACTGCCACGGCGGCAGACGGAAGCGGTGTCACGGCATCGGTTTCAGTCAATGTTTCGTCGCTGGTATCCTCGATTAAGATCACGGGCAGCAATAAGCTCGCAAAGGGCGGAAAAATAAAACTAAAGGCAGAAGTCCTTCCGAAGTCCGCCGAAAATAAAGCGGTTTACTGGGAGTCCGATGACAAAGCGATCGCTACAGTCGATAAGAATACAGGAGAAGTCACAGGAATCAGCAAAGGTTTGGCGGAAATAACCGCAACCGCGGCAGATGGCGGCGGCGCCTATGGTACAATTACAATCAAGGTCACAGATCCGGTAAAAACATTTGATTTGATGATACCGGACGGCAATACAAATCTGGAAGATGACGTGATTGTCACAGATAAAGTTGTAGGAATCGATCTTGACGCGGGGATGGAGACGTATACACTAGCGGCAAGAATCCTGCCTGAGGAGGCAAGCCATATTGTCGAGTGGAAATCCAGCAATGAAAAGATTGCGACGGTCGATGAGAAGGGGACAATCACAGCCAAATCCCTTGGCAGGGCAATCATCACAGCGACCACGACAGACGGCAGCAATAAAACCGCAAAGACAACGGTCAATGTGGCAACACTTGTCAGAAGTATCTCGATTACAGGAAGCCATTATGTCGGTGCAGGGCAGTCCATCCAGCTGCATGCAGAGGTGACAGACAAAGATGCAGCAAACAAAAGTGTCATATGGACAAGCAGTGATAAAAATGCTGTCGTGGTTGACGAGAGCGGTCTGGTGACAGCGGTCAGCAGAACAGGGGAAGCAGCAGCAAAGATCACAGCAGAAGCGGCAGACGGAAGCGGCAAATACGCAGAACATATTGTTTATGTTATGGGAAAGAGCGATAAAATTCAGATTACAGAATTTGAGGGTCGCTTTGTGGATTCTGACAAGAAATCGTCAGAGGTGGATATTCGTAATCTCAACAGTCTCCGCAGGGTATCCTTTGTCGCTGAGCTGGATGGGGGGTCCCTCCAACAGGGCGATTATCGCAAGGAAGTGGAGTGGAGCACATCGAATAAGTCCATTGCAGAAGTAGTTTCCGTCCAAAGTAATTATGACAGCAGTGAAGCGGTCATTCAGATCAAAAAAGAGGGAACGGTGACAATCACAGCCAGAACGACAGACGGCTCAAATAGAGAGGACTCGTATACACTGAAATTGATTGATACCGATCCTGATGTGAAAATTACCGGACCAAGACAGGTCGCAAACGGAAAGAAGATACAGCTTGCCACAGAAGGAAGCGTGGCAGTATCGTGGTCCTCGTCCGATACATCGCTTGCCACTGTCGATGCGAAAGGGAAGGTGACTGCGAAAAAAAATGTATCCGGTACAGTAACCATCAGGGCGACATCAACCAAAGGAACGCTAAAAAATGATGATTATTACATTGAGGTGTGTCCGGCTGTTTCCGGTGTAGATATCCTGGTAAATGGGGAATCCTGCAAAGATGAAAAGATCGGTATGGATTTGATCAAAGGATATACATTGGATGAGGGCAAGACATGGAACAAGAATCTGACGTTATATGCAGCAGTTCAAGGCGCTACCTATGATGACCGTGTGACATGGAAATCCAATAAGACAGCAGTCGCGGCAGTAGATCAAAACGGCAATGTTGAGATCAAGAAAAACGGTACGGCTGTCATAACTGCCACGGCGACAGACGGCAGTGGCAAAAAGGCGAAGGTGACGCTGGTAGTAGCAAAGCAGATCACCAAAATAGAACCAGAGGATGGCATCCAAGATATCTATGTGGGCTATAAAAAATCTGTTCAGCTGAAGCTGGCATACAAACCGCTGGCAGCGACGACGAAAAAGGTTACTTGGGAAAGTGATGATAAAAGCCTTGTATCTGTCAATAAAAGCGGTAAGATTACCGTGAAGAAGCCATTTGGCAGCGGAGATTATGATACAAGTTCAGACAACAATGTGATTGTCAGGGCAAGGGCAGCCGACGGCAGCAAAGTCTCCTGTGAGTTTCGGATACATTTCGTTGCGCCTGCGACGAAAGTACAGGTTGTGGAACGGGTAGACAATATTGATAAAGAATACGAAGCTGTTGTCGGCATTGATATTGACACCAACGATGCTAAGACGAAGCTGAAAGCAAACCTGACAAGTACAAGCAGTTATGCCAGCCAATATGGGGTCAGCCAGAAGGTGACGTGGAAATCCAGCAACGAGAGTATTGCTGAGGTCAAGCCAAATGATGATGGAAGCTGTACGGTGATTGGGCACAGCAATGGAAAGGTAACAGTCACGGCAACTGCGGCAGATGGAAGCAAAAAGACAGGCAAGGTAACAGTATACGTAGGAAAGTTAATCCAGAGTATCGATACAACGAAGGATATACAGGGAATCAAGGACAATGAAGGTCGAGAGGTCATTACGCTGTACGCAAAGAGTATCGCTAACAAAAAAACATTACAGCTCTCGGATAAGCTGATTATCAACCCGATCACGGCAACCAACAAGAAGCTTACATATAAGAGCAGCAACACGAAACTGGTGTCCGTCAGCGCTTCTGGGAAACTAACCGCCAAGAAGCGGGGCGCTGAAGATGTAATCATAACGATTACAACCAATGACGGTTCTGGTGTAAAGAAGGAAATCGTTGTGCGTGTATTACAATAACTTTTTTGAAATAGCGTATTCCAAAGAATGGAATACGCTATTTTTTTCTACATATACTAGGAATTAATCCGAAATTATGATATTATTTGTAAAGGTGTGATACCATTTAAGAAAAACAGGAGCAAGAATCATGGTTTTTAACTCATATAGTTTTCTTATTTTCTTTCCGATTGTTGTCGTGATCAACTTTTTGCTGCCAAAGAAGGTGCAGTACCTTTGGCTGCTTGCGGCGAGCTATTACTTTTATATGAACTGGGACGCCAGATATGTATTGTTATTGTTGTTTTCTACAGGCGTAACGTATCTAAGCGGCATTGTGATCGAGCGCGCCGCTTCGAAGCGGGGAAAACAGTGGGCGGTTGCCGTCAGCTTTGTGCTCAATATCAGCGTATTGTTTTTTTTCAAATATTTTGATTTCGCGGTTGACTCCATCAACCTTGCCCTCTCGCAGTTTGGACTGACAATGCCAAAGCACACGTTTGATCTGCTCCTGCCAGTCGGAATTTCGTTCTATACGTTTCAGGCATTGAGCTATACAATGGATGTGTACCGCGGTGACATTGCTGCTGAGCGGAATTTTTTCATGTATGCGTTGTTTGTGTCTTTTTTTCCGCAGTTGGTGGCAGGACCGATTGAGCGCTCCAAGAATCTGTTGCGGCAGGTGAACCAGCTGCACACATATGACTATGATAATATGCGGGAGGGACTGCTAATCATGCTCTGGGGATTTTTCCTGAAACTGGTAGTAGCAGACAGAGTGGCAATCATTGTCAATACAGTCTATGGAGATTACCCGCAGTATGGAGGAATGTATATTATTGTGGCATCAATATTGTTTGCCATACAAATCTACTGTGATTTTGCAGGATATTCGACGATTGCCATCGGCGCGGCAAAGGTGCTTGGCTTTCAGCTGATGGACAACTTTGACTGCCCGTATTTTTCGTGCAGTATCAGCGAGTTCTGGCGCAGATGGCATATTTCGCTCTCAAGCTGGTTTCGGGATTATCTCTACATTCCACTCGGGGGGAACCGCCGCGGACCACTTATAAAATACCGTAATATTGTCATCGTGTTTCTGGTCAGCGGTCTGTGGCACGGCGCGGCGGCTACGTACGTGGTGTGGGGGTTGATTCACGGGAGCTATCAGGTGATCGGCAGTATCACCAAGCCAGTAAGGGACAAGCTTAATATCCTGTTTGCGCTGAAACCAGAGAGCATTGGACATAAACTGGTCAGCGGTCTGATGACCTTTGTGCTCGTCGATTTTGCATGGATTTTTTTCAGGGCAGAGTCAATCAAAGATGCGGTGTTGATGATAAAGAGCATGGTGCATGTGGGCAATATCAATATTTTGTGGGATGGATCTTTGTATGATCTGGGACTGAGTGCAAAGAGTTTTATGGTACTGATGTTTGGTATTGCGGTGATGATCCTGGTGGATTTCTTGAAATACAGAGGGGTTCGGATTAGAGATGTATTGATCGAACAGGAATTGTGGTGCAGGTGGCTGTGCTATATAATGGCATTTTGGTTTGTTCTGGTATTTGGCGTGTGGGGAGGGAGCTATGATGCCTCAAGCTTTATTTACTTCCAATTCTAGGATGGTAAAATTCAGAAGAGCAGCGGCAGTCCTGTGTTTTAGCCTGATTTTAATGCTTGTGGTCGGCGTGACACAGAAAGTGTTTGAGCGAAAGTACAGTTATTCGAAGTATTATGATTTTTATCAGCAGGAGGAGGACTTTGACGTCCTGTTTCTGGGGACGAGCCATGTGCTCAACGCGGTGTATCCGATGGAATTATGGCGGGATTACGGCATTGTTTCTTATAATATGGCGAATCATTCGGAAAACATTTGTACGAACTATTGGCAGCTTCGTAATGCGTTACAATTTACGACGCCAAAGGTGGTGGTCATTGACCTGTATGCAGTGGACGGAGACAGTAAAGTAAACGAGCAGTATCTTCACAATTTTACGGATGCCATGCCTTTTTCCATGCTGAAAGTTGAGATGGTGCAGGACCTTTTAGCGCCAGAGAAGAGAATGGAGTATCTGTTTAATCTGTCGCTGTACCACAGCCGATGGGAGGAGCTTGGCAGGGAGGATATGAAACCGGGAACAGGGCTTGAAAAGGGGGCAGAGCTTCGGGAGGAGGTCACTGTCAATGTACCGCCGGTATTGATTCCTAAGGAGGAGTATGACCCGACAGACCGTTTGAATAAACAATATTTACAGAAGATTATCGACTTGTGCAAAGCGCGGAATATTGAGATCGTCTTAATGTATATTCCCTACACGATGCCGGAGGGTGATCAGCAGGTGGCAAACTGGGGGTATGCAGCTGCAGAGAAAAATGGGATTCCGTATTTGAATTTCGTCTATGAAGATTTGGCGATTAATTATGCGACAGACTGTGCGGATGAGGCGCATCATCTGAATGCCTCTGGCGCCAAGAAAGTCACAGCGTATCTAGGAGACTATCTCTCAACGCACTATGATGTGGAGGACCACAGGGCACAGACAGCGTACGCCTACTGGCATGAGGACTATGAAGAGTACCGCCAGATGAAGCAGGATTGGCTGGACAGGCAGCAGAATGCATGGTCGTATTTGATGCTTTTAAATGACAGGGATTACCAGACGAAATTGTATGCCACAAAGACGTCGTATATATATCAGGATCAGCAGATGAAGGAGCTGATTGGCAATATTGACGTGTATGGCAAAGTGGAGCATCTGGCGCCGACAGACGATAGTTCTGATGAAATTTTGAATGACAATACGGTCAGGATTGAAGTCTATACAGCCGACGAAAGCACATTGATCAGTTCAAGGCTGCTTGTCCGCAGTGAGGAGAATATGTACGAGATGCAAGATATTGTTATGCAATAATAAAATAAAAATTGATATAGGCGAGGAATGAAAGAAGAAATGAGGGTAAGCGTATGTGTGGAATAGCAGGTTTTTGCAACCATCCTGCAAACTGGAAAGAAAACATCGAAAAGATGAACCAGCGGATGCGCCACAGGGGACCCGATGCCGGCGGGATCTGGGCAAATGAGGATGCCACCGTCGTACTTGGGCACCGCAGGCTTTCCATCGTGGATTTATCGGAGATGGGGGCACAGCCGATGCAGTCGGCATCCGGCAGGTTTGTGTGCGTGTTTAACGGTGAAATCTACAATTATAAAAGGCTGCGGGACAAACTGTTGAAGGAGAAAAAAGTGACTGCCTTTCGGGGGACATCCGATACCGAGGTGCTGCTTGAAGCGTTTGAGGCATATGGTGTGACAGAGACGATCAAACACTGCAAGGGAATGTTTGCGATTGCCTTGTATGACAGACATACGCGGAAACTTACGCTGATTCGGGACCGCATCGGAGAGAAACCACTGTATTATGGCTATGTAAATGGTCATTTTGTGTTTGCCTCGGATATTGGCAGCATCCGCGCGCTGAATGATTTTGATAATGCAATTGACACCAAGGTGCTGCAATTGTATTTTATACATGGGTATATTCCGGCGCCCTACTCGATTTATAAGAATATATACAAATTAGATGCTGGCTGTATGCTGGAACTTGAAGCGCCTGATCAGGAGCCAAAGGTTCATGCATACTGGTCTGTGCGAGAGGCGGCTAAATATGGTCAGGCACATCCTTTTCAGGGAAGCAGGCAGGAGGCGGCAGACGAGCTGGAGCGGCTCTTAAAAAAATCCATCAGAGAACAGATGGCGGCAGATGTCCCAGTCGGTGCGTTCCTGTCGGCAGGCATTGACAGCAGTACTGTCGTGGCGCTGATGCAGGCACAGTCGGCACGCAAGGTCAAAAGTTTTACGATAGGTATGGAGGACAAAGATTACAATGAGGCAGTCTATGCCAAGGAGATCGCGCAGCATCTCGGCACAGAGCACACTGAGCTCTACATTACAGCAGAGGATGCCAAGGCGGTGATTCCCAAACTGTCGTGGATGTACGGTGAGCCGTTTGCGGATTCCTCACAGATTCCGACTTATCTTGTGAGCAAAATGACAAGAGCGCATGTAACGGTATCATTGAGCGGCGACGGTGGGGATGAACTCTTTTGCGGATATACAACCTATTCGTCCATCAACCGGATTTGGAACAAGATGAAAGCGTATCCATATGGGATGCGGCGGTTTGCCAGCCGCCTTCTAGTCGGCAATCCGCTGATTCGTAACCAGCAGATGCTACAGACCAAAGCGTATCTTTTGGGTGCAAAGAGCCCGGAGCATCTATATGAGCTCTCCAATGCGCAGGAAGCGTCGAACTTAAAGATTGCGCTTGAGCGGTCTGTGCATCCATACAAGCACAACAGCTTCCCCTACGGTGCCCTCAGGGACACGCAGAACAGCATCATGCTGATGGACATGGAAGTCTACCATCCAGATGATATTCTGGTCAAGGTGGACCGCGCAGCGATGGCGGTATCGCTTGAGACGCGGGTGCCGATGCTGGACAAGGATGTGGTCGAGTTTGCATGGACGATTCCGATGTCCTACAAAAAGCAGAACGAAGAGGGCAAATTGGTATTGAAAGACATCCTGTACCGCTATGTGCCGAAAAGTATGATGGATCGTCCCAAGAAAGGGTTTTCGATACCAATCACACAGTGGCTGCGGGAACCGGGGCTGCGGGAATGGGCAGAGTCTTTGCTGGACCGAGATTTGATCCGGCGTCAGGGAATCCTGAACGCGGACGAGGTGCACAGAATCTGGCGGGACTTTATTGACAATGGAAACTGGCGCATCCAGATCTGGTACATGTTAATGTTCCAGTCGTGGATGCGGGAGAATGAAAGTGACATGGAGGGATAAAATGAACCAACAAAACACAGCGCCGATCAGCGCATATATCAAGATCGCAAGACCTGACCACTGGGTTAAGAATGTATTTATCATGCCGGGACTTGTTCTCGCGTTGATACTCATTAATATGCCCGACGACTGGAGCAGCTTTATCCTCAAACTTGCGGCAGGATTTTTTGCAACCTGTTTTATCGCATCGGCAAACTATGTCATCAATGAATGGCTGGACGCAGAGTTTGACAAGTACCACCCCACCAAGAAAAACAGACCAGTCGTCAGCCAGAATATGAAGTTTTCCCTTGTCATGGCAGAGTATGCGGT
>CAMWJQ010000057.1 GCA_947174615.1 uncultured Lachnospiraceae bacterium | reverse complement strand
CGTCAGCCCTTTCGTCTCAATGATAAAGTTATCCATCCCGTCATTCCTTTCTTCGTGCGCTGTATCCTATATAGATAGTCTGTCTACTGTTTTATATTATCACACTTTCTCCCCCATAACCTTACGAAAACCTTGCAAAAAAAATGCCCTGCCCTACGGCAGAACAGTTCATTTTTTATTTTCTAATATGGGAAATTCCATGACAAAACAAATTCCCTTCTTTTGAGGCTCCACCAAAATCTTCCCTCCCTGTATCAAAACCAGTTCCCGTACTATCGCAAGCCCCAGACCACTTCCTTTACTGCTGCGGGCATCATCCGCCTTATACAGTCTGTCAAAAACAAATGGAATCTCTTTTTCAGGAATTCCCATGCCATCGTCACAAACTTTCACAACAACCATAATGCCGGTCTGCGCAATCTCGATCCAGATTTTAGAAGCCCCACTATGTTCCATTGCATTTTTCAGCAGATTATTCACAATGCGCCCATAAAAAACTCTGTCTATGCTGGTCTGTATCTCATCCATGCCTGATGCAAAATCATAGGATATTCCACTTCTTTCAAAAGCTGCAACCCAATTTGCAAAAACTGCCCTTGTTTCCTCTACAATATCTAATGGCTCCATTTCTGCTCTCTCCTCTTTGGAGTTGAGCTTGAACCACTGGAACAGATCGTCCAGATAATCTTTCAGGACATATGCTTTTTCCCTTGCCTGCCGGACAGATTCTGCATTCATTTCGCCATGGACATATTGATAATGAACGGCGTCCAGATGACCGATAATGGATGTAAGGGGCGTTCGGATGTCGTGAGACAAGTTGGTCATGAGCTTTTCATTCCTGCGTTCCAGCCGCCTTGTCTGTATGATACGTTCCTTATTCGCCATCATAATTTGGTTGAGCTTATAACAGGTATCCGATAAAAAGGAATATTTTCTTATTATGATTCTTCTATCCGTTTCCCCCTCTATGATTTCATCTAATACCTGATTGATTTTTTTAATCTGCCGCCAGATATCTGCCAGCAAAAACATCGGTCCCAAACAGATTCCTATAAACGCTATCATTTCTATACGCATTTACTGCCCTCCCCAAAAACGGTAGCCGACTCCCCTGACTGTCTGTATTATCTTGGGATTTTCCGGATCATCTTCTATTTTCTTTCTGATCTTACTGACCAATGCCATAATGTTATTATCGTCATAGACATAATCGTCCTTCCATACTGCCTTATATATCTGCTTTTTTGTGTAAGCGCGCATCGGAGATGAGGCAAGAAAATACAACAGGTCAAATTCTTTTCCAGTCAGCAGCACTTCTTTGTTTTCTTTCAATATTCCTTTCATCTGCGGAACAACCGTAATCTTCTCGAAACAGAGCTTTTCCTGCGGTAAAATTCCATTCTTCAGTATAGTATTCCTCCGAATCTGAGACGCAGCTCTCGCCAGCAGCTCCTCCATATTAAATGGTTTTGTGACATAATCATCTGCACCAGTTTCCAGACCGCTTACCTTATCTGACGGGGAATTTTTTGCTGTCAGCATAATCACCGGCACCGCATACTGTTTCCGGATTCTCTCTAAGACCTCAAAACCATTTTCGCCAGGCAGCATCACGTCCAGCAGCACAAGAGCATATTTCGTCTGTGACAGTTTATCAAGGCCCTGTTTCCCACTCCATGCCGTATCCACTTCATATAGACTCTGCATACAGTTTTGCAGCAGTTCCAAAAGAGATTTATCATCATCTATAATTAGAATTTTGTTCATTCTTCACATTCCTCCGTTTTTCAAATCTCATACTGCCACACTGCAATTATATGCAGAAACACGCTCTATGACAAGAATCTCTGCTTATGCTGCTAATACCCAATCTTAAAACTATCCCCCTCGACATAGACAGCCTTCGATTTCGTGATGGTCAGCCGCTCCTCGGAGGTAAAGCTCAGTGTCTCGCCATCGTGGAAATACATGCCCTCCGACAACATTCCCTCGCAGACATTATAAAGGAAATTATAGATTTCCTCGTGTGAATGACTGGTGCCGATCACCTCCACTTCCAGCCTGCCAAACAATGTCAGTCCATACGTATAGCCGCTGTTCCCATTTTCGTCGCGAATCAGCCCCACATACACCCACAGCGGGATCGGCATCTCACTGTTTCTAAGTTTTCCTGCCCACTCCTCGTAAAAGGACGGCTCGTAAACGGTTCCTGTCGTGTAGATTCCAAGCGCCTTGGTCTCAATGCTGCACAGATTGACCACATCTGTGAAATAGCAGGCTGCCTCAATGGCATTTGCTTCATGATTCAATACTGCCACTAACAGATGCGCCTGATGCTGCTTTGTCGTCTCTACCGCCTCTTTCCACAGGAAATTTCCCTCCGCATAAAACGCTGCCTCGCCGTCTGGCACAGGGCTGTCCATCAGCGCGACGGATATCGTGTTGCTGTCTACGCTGAACACCAAGGTCTGCGCATCGCATGAACAATTCTCTTCCGCCACATGAAATGTTTGGAGCAGCTTATCCCGCAGCGCATCAAAATCAATATCGGCATCCTTTAACAAAACAGAACCTACCCGCACCGCATTCTGCTCGTCCACCTCATCCCACTTTTTCTGACGCTCCTCCTCGGACAGGCTGTCATACTCCTCCTCCGTCATACCGCGTCTCTCCAGCTCAGACAGAAAGCGCCCCCGCCAGTACTCCTTCAAGTACTCAATCATCGCGATACACTTCTCCTTTGCCGTCGCTTCGTCATACTCCTCAAATTCGCTGAAGGTATGACCACATTCATTGCCTTCCTCGTCAAAGCCGACCACGCCGACCTCCCACTTTCCAAGCAGATCCGGCTTGAATTTCAAGATCACATACGTGTTTCCCTCGTATGTAAAGCCTCCTGCTGCCTTGATTCTCGCGGGCTTTTTGCCCAGTTCATTATTGTGGCTGAGCCACCCTGTCATAATTTCAACTGCCCTTTTGTCGTTCATTCCCTGTCCCCCTATCCTTTCGTCAAATCCCTGTAAACATATGCCGCCTGAGAATTTCTCACGCGTCCTGCCGTTTATCCCCATTATATACTGCTGTATATTAGTATTTATCCGACACTTTCATCAGATAAATCTCCTCCCCTGCCAACACAAAATACCAGACCGTCTCACCACGTTCATGCCGGTTCATCCGTGCAATCTCGCATTCCCCGACATTCTGCTCAAGGTACTCCAGCGCAGCGCGGAATCTCGGATAATTCTCCCGCATCGCCTCAGCATAATCCGGTGCGCCGGACTTATCAAACCTCTGATATTTTGCCCACGATTGTTCCAGCAGTCCCGTCACCTCTGTAAGCCACTGCTCCCGTGTCAGGCTTTCATAACCAGATTGTTCGATAAAATCATTTGTCCAGCAGCCATCTGTGAGATTGTTGTTTTGCCCTGCCTGCGCAATCCACTCTCTGTCCTCAGGCGCGATACTGTTGATAACCCGCGCCATCGCCATACGATATAGATAACTCATCCATTCCACAGTCCCTTCCGGCAGGCGCAGTCTGCATACATCCAAATCCAGATTCCATCCATGAACCCCAAATATATAAGACTGTGCCTCCCACAAGAGAAACTCCTTCCTCCACTGAGCGCACTTTGCATACAGGCTGTGCCATCGCTCAATGTCATCCCTGCATCCGGCAAGCTCCTTTTCAAGAAAATAGTTCAGCACCCGCTCCGCTCCATCATATCCATATCCAAATATATGTTCCACAGTATCCCTTAACAGCATCCTTCCTCCTTCCGCAGACATACGCCTGCCTCAAAAACAACCGACATCCTTGAACCAATCTCAAGTTTCATTATACCATTTGAAGCCATCATTGGCAAAGATTTTGATATTCCGAGCTTCTGACGCTTGCGGGCTATGAAAAGCCAGATTATTTGCAAACTACCGCAGGGCATATCGGGGTCAGCTTATTATCTATACGGCTGACGATGAAACAACCAGCGCCGATACGCCGCTGACCGTGACGGTGCGCGGGGATATGGTGCGGACAGAACGTATCACACTCTAATTTCGTCAGCACACAAAAAGCTGTCGGAAAGGGATACGAATCACTTTTCCGACAGCCTCTCATTCTGCCTTTCCAGCCGTGCCAGGCACAAAGATCTCCCGCCCCAGTTCCACCAGGATCAGAAGCGTGATGGGTCCAAGAATCACGCCGCCCAATCCATAGTAAATCACCCCTGCATATACAGAGATTAAGATTGCTACCGGAGAAAACTTTAATCCATTGCCCAGCAGTCTTGGCTCAAGAAATTCGCGGATGATCACGCAGATAAAATACGTCAGCAGGATAATCACACCGCTGCCTACCTTTCCCCGCAAAAATGCCATCACGCTAATCGGAATCAACACAATTCCCGTTCCGATAAATGGCAGAAAATCCATAAATCCTGCCAGCAGCCCATAAAACCATCCTTCCTTGCTGCCGCCCAGGTAGAGACCTACTGTCGCTGTGATGCTGATACAGACAAGGATGATTGTCTGCGTTTTTAAGTAGGTCTTGATCATGCTGCCAAGTTTCTTGCCAATGCGCAGAATAATGGACAAAATATGATCAATGGCAGGCTCGATCGCTGCCAGATTCAAAAGCCCCTGCTGCCAGCCCTCGATCTCCCGCGCAAATAGTACAACACATATAAAGCTCACCACGACGAACGTCCCCGCACGCCCTGCCACAGACAGGTAGCGCAAACTGCCTGTGATCAGCCCATCACCCGACTGCGCAAAACACGCTCCAAGCTCTGCGGCACGATCCCTGAACCACTGCTCCACAGTTCCCTGCTGCAACGCAAAAAACGCTTCGATTTCTGCACTCAGATTTGAAATCAACTGCGAGATACTATCCGTCCAAAAGTCCGCATTCTGCACAAAGTTTCTTGCCTTGCTGATCAGAAAGGTGCCAATCCCCACAATCACCAGCGCCACGATTAAAATAATGCCAAACAAAATTCCGCCTGCCATAAATCCCTTCTGCCCGGATCGGTTTCTTGACCTGCAAAACCGCTGCAGCGGCACTACAATCAACAGCGCCACCAACAGCGGTAAAAAATATGGAAGAAGATACTTTAAAGCTGCCAAAACCGACACTGATGTCAGTATATACAAAATCACCCGCTGATAGTCCCCACGCAATAAAAAGTTCATACAAATCCCTGCCTTTTGTCCAGCATTATGTATGTGGGGCTGTCAGTCGTCAGAAATAGTCCTGACGGCTGATCCTAGTATCTGTCATTTCCGAATTATTATGCAGTGCAAATCCGTTTAAGAGCGAAAACTGCCCTGATTTTTTCTCATAACTGCGCACCAGATTCACCTGATTTGTGCGCGGCGCCGCGGTAAACTCATAAGCCGGCTCAAAGGAAGCAACTGTCACGTAACTGCATTTTCCGGTGATCGTCTCCATCACTTTGAGTTCCGCGTTTGTCACGGTATATCGCTCGTCGGGTGATAAATCCTCCAGCACCAACGTTGCGTGGTAATTTTTGCTTTGCTGCAGCAACACTTCCCTCGTCTCCCCATTGTTCAGCGTCAGCACTGCCTTGAGACTTTTTTCCGGTGAATTTGTGTCCGCACTCACACTCAACGCGACGCCCGGCGTATCCCGCCGCAGCGGAGCGGCTGTGAGATCCAGCGCAAAGTCGTGCGCCTTTGTCATGATGCTTCCCGACACCTGTCGGTCCTTCTCAATCTCATTGAGCATGACATCATAACCGCTGTCGCTGACTGCCACTTTATATTCATATTCCGTCCCCGGCTTGAGGTCATTGATAAAGGTCAGCATTCCGCCCGTCGTATTGCTGACGATAAAGCTCTTTTTGCTCTTAATCCACTCTGCCGCACCTTTTTCTCTGTAAAACACATAGATGTATGAGTTCGTATTGATCGGATTATTCGTAATCATCGCCTTAATCGAAATATAGGAATAGCCGCTTCCTGCCGTGACATTCGTAAGACTCCTGCCGTCCGTCTGCGTGAGAATCTCACCAGAGCAGACGCCGCCAAGCGCTGCCGTGACCGGCGGATACTGTACATCGCTGATGCCAGACACAAATTCATAGATTCTGTCGGCATTCACATCATCTCCCAGATAACTTGTAAGCTCAAAATTGCACTCCGTCTGGTTCTCCTCAAGCAGTACGCTTCGGATATCCCAATCCTCCTCGTCCTTTTCCTTGAAAAACAGAATCAGATACGAACCCGGCGCGGGTTCCCCTTCAATCTTGGTCTGCAAGGTTATTTGATGTGCTCCTGCAATCTGATTGCCAACGCTCACGCGCACGCCGTCAATTTTCGCGTCAAAGACAAAAGTATATACGCCATACTCTTTTCCTTTGATATCCCTGAAAGACACCGTATAGCTCCGCTCATCAACCAGTCCGGCGATGGTATATCCTGCTGTCTGATAGCCCTTTGATGCATACAGATTAAAGCTCGAACCGACTTTGCGATACTCCCCGTCCTCCTCCTTGAGATAGGCAAAGAGCGTAATGTCCCGCGAGATGTGCTCCGTTCTGCCCTTGAGCGCAATACTGCATGTGATGGAATCTGCCATATTGGCAGTCAGCTCAACTGAGGTCTCAGATTTTCCGGTCGTGATTAACTGATACTGCGTGTTGACCAGCGTAGTTCCCTCATACAATTCCCACTGAAATCCGTACTGTGTATCTGGCGAGAGTGCAAAATACTCTGCCGCCTGCGTTGCGATCCTGTAATTGTCTGCCGCTGTGAGCGGTAGTTTATTCCTAAGCTCTGCATAGAGTTTTGTCTCTTCGTTATAGTAATACAGCTTTGCGCTGTACGATGCGCCCTGTGTGAGCTCAGACGGATTCAAGCGATATGAAATAATGGAATCATAAGCGCCTGTGTCATCTGTCAGCACTGGATTAATACGTGCCTCTCCCATCTGAAAAAATCCGCGGCACACCACACCTGCTACTCGAACTTCATACTCGTACTCAGTTCCCTCCTGAAGCCCATTGAGTGAACCTTTCGCCATGCCATTGCGGACGTTGATGCTGTTTGTCTTGTATTCACCCAGCGCATTCTTCATCCGATAGTTCAGCTTTCCCGTCACGGATTCCTGATAACCTGCTATGCGCACCACATAGTCCGCCCTTGTCAGCCGATCTGGATTCTGCGCAATCTCCACGGTCAGTGCATCATCCGGAAACGGCGCTCTGTCGGTTTTGACTTTCAGTGTCTTTTGTTTGAAATGCGCCGAATATCCCGGTTCATTAATCCACATTGTGACGAAATACTGTGTACTGTGTTCAAGATCTGGCACAGCTGCCTCGATTGCCCACTGCTCGCTGCCCTTTGCAGAAATCTTCTCCATATCCGAGACGATCATTTTGCCGTCGGCATCTGCCACTTCGTAACATAAATTAAAATATTCCGGAATTTTTCCATCGTAGGAAGAAATATCCGCTTTGAGCGCGATCATATCCGGTCCGGCTGGCTTCGCGCTGTACAGGACCTTTGCCGGATATTTTTTCGTGTCTACCGTCGTGTATGCAAAGGTGACGCCTTTGCCGTTATAAAACTCAAAATAATAAGTCGTCGCCGGCTCGAGGTCTGATACTGTTATACTTGCCAAACCGCTGATCTGCCGCTGTACAGTCACTTCTTTCTCATACTCCGCGAGGGGACCGTAGCTGTATTTTGCCACGGCTTCAACCGCCTCAATGTCAAGTGTGATACTGTCATATCCCGCGCGTTTTCCTCTGAAAATAATGTTTTCTTTTGAGCTTCCCGTCTGCATTTTGATCGCCGCCGCATCTGGCACGAGCACTGCTTCCAGCGCAAACGTATCCGCGTTGAGCAGATACATCGTAAAACTGTATTCCACCCCCGGGTCAAGCGCGTCTATGATCTTTTCTTTCCTGACATCCGGCACAATCTGCTGGTCAATATACTGATACCCTGTCTCACTGCTTCCGTATCGGATCTGCCAGTAATAACTTTCATTGAATGCCTTACTGCCCTTTGCGGTGAGTGTCAGATCCGCTGTAACGGTCCTGCTTGCGGCACTCCATCCAATCTGCGCCGTAAAGCTGCCGGCGGATGCCCTGTATCCACCCTCTGTCTGTTCGACAGATGCCATGCTGACGCGCTTTGTGCCAAAATGCACCTGCTTGCCCACAATCGGACCATTTTCTGTAAGGGTGAGCGCCGGGTACACGATTTGCCCCTGTTCCAGATACATCAGTGCATAGCGCACGGTGTTCTGATAGTTTTGGCTCTTTAGACAGCTGCCGGACTCGCGCAGATCATACACGGACAGCGAAATGTCGCTCGTGCTGCCGCCATCTATATAAAAATTATAATAGCCTGTTTCCGGCGCGGTAAACTGAAACCACTGCGCTGTATTGTATTGCAGCGATACTGCTTCAATACTTCCGTATTTTAATTCCGTTGTATCTTCCGGAAGTGTCTCCTCCTCTGTGGTCTGTTCCTCCGTGGTCGTTGTTTCCTCCTCGGTCGTCTCGGTCTCCTCCTCTGTGGTTTCCGTCTCCTCCTTAGCACTCTTTTCTTCGGTCGTTTCCTCCTCCGTGCTTTCGGTCGCTGTAGAACTTTCTGTCTCCTCTACCGTAGAGCTCTCGGTACTGGATTCCTCGGCGCTGGACGATTCCTCCGTGCCTGGACTTTCGGCGCCGGATGATTCCTCCGTGCTGAAACTCTCGGTGTCGGAAGGCTGTTCTGTACTCGGAGCCTCGGTACCGGGCTCCGGATTCGACGGCACTTCACTTTCCGTTCCTTCCGGGGTTGAGGATTCCTCTGTACTTGGATGCTCCGTGCTGGAAGGTTCCTCCGTACTGGAAACCTCCTCAACGCCGGTACTCTCCGAGCTTGAAGGCGCTTCACTGCTTGGCGGCTCTGGCTCTGGCTCTGGTTCGGGTTCTGGCTCAGGTTCCGGCGCTTCCTCTTCATGTTCTGGTTCGCCCTGTGAATCCTCCTCGCTCTGCACACTCGTCTCCTCTTCCTGAGACACAATCGTCTCCTCCGCACCATACGCAATTTGTGGTATGCTGCCTGCCAAAAGGCAGCTGCAAAGCAAAATTGATAACATCCTGTAAACCATATCTATCCCTTCCTTCACGCATTTTTATCCTTTTACTCTGTTATAAGGACCTGTTAAGTCATTATTTTTATTATAATACAATCCTGAATTTTTTGAAACCTGTAATTGGAAGGAATTAGCAATTTTAGTAAAAATGATTATAAAAAGCTGGCAAATTTATTCAGCTTGCCAGCTTATAAACGATTTCAGCTTTACAGACTTAGCCGCCGCAGCACCTGCGAAATCCCCTATGCCTGTCACCGAAATTTTTACTTTGTTTTCGTTTGCTTTGGACAGATCCAGCGTCACCATAAAGTGTGCGTCCTCCTTTAACTGGTTTCCGCCATCATACCCTTTTACAAAATCCGCGTTCTCCTTATGCCATACCGTTTACAGTTTTGTACTTATACAGCATTTCTGCGTGATTCTGCTCCTCGATCTGGATGTCTGCGAGGAGTTTGCGCATCGCAGAATCCTTAAAGCAAAATACATTGGTATTGTACTCTGAGGAGACAAGCTTCTCTGAGGAAATACAGTCCGTTGCAAGGAAATTATCTGTCTTTTTGTCCGCAGAGTCGCCCAGCTTATCATATGTTGCTTTTGGGTTATAGTTTTTGCCGTCTGAGTCATTGCAGTTGCAGGAAGGAATCGTACCGCCAAGCACCTGCTGCAAAGAATCATAGTGCTCCTGCTCCTTGCTCTGCAGTGTCTTGAACAAATCCTTTAAGACGGTATCCTTCGCCTCACAGGAATAGCGCTGGTACTTCTCGATACAAGCCTTCTCCTGTGTCTGCAAATCCTTCACGGTTGTCATTTCTTTCTCTGTTAAGATCATACTTTCCTCCGTTCCAAATCAATGATTTAAGTTTATTTGTTTTCAACATTGACTATTATTTGGAAGAAAGCATTATTTTATACAGACAAACAGAACTTATTGCACCTTGACACTTTTCGTCATTTCAGATCCTGCAAAATCACCAAGCCCTTTAATTTTTATGTTCATTTTTTTGCCGCCTGACCTGGCGCCGGACGCATCCGATGTCACAGTGTAATGCACACCTTCCTTTAATTTATTACTGCCATAAGTGAGCGTTAGATTCTCATGAGTCCCCTTTACGGCTGCTTTTGAAATCTTCTGGGGCTTGATGATAAACTCCGCAGTCTCCACGACCCCTTCATAATTTCCTATGCCTGTAATCGTCACCTGCGCCTTTTGATTGTTTGCCGACGCGTGAAGATTTCGTTCATAGGTGATGATATAATCCTTATTCTTTACCAGCTTTTTCTTACCGCACCTGACCGTTACCGATGGCTTCTGGTACTTTCCGTTATAGGTCTTATCCGATATCTTTGATATTGTCAGGCTTGCCTCAGTCTTGCTGCGTGCCGTAATCTCAAAAGTTTTTACAGCCTTTCCTTTGTACGCTCCTTTTCCTGTAACGACGACATACGCAGTTCCAGCGTTTTTATTATTCTGGTACTGGACCTTATAATCTTTATTTGCCCTGAGTGCCGTACCGTCAATTTTGACCGTCAGCGCAGGCTTATATGCCTTTCCTGTATAGGGCACAGACTCCGCCTGCAGTGTCACATGCTCCGGATTGATGATGTGAGACGCATCCTCCTCATAGACTGTCAGTTTTACAGTACTGCTCCCCTCGTAATTCCCCGCTGCGGTGACGGTGACCTTGGCTGTCTTTGATGCTTTTGCTGTCAGATCTCCTGCAAACGTAAGCTGGTAATCTTTGCCATTTTCGAGAGGCTTTGTGCCATCATATACATAAACGGGCAGCTCTGACTGGCTGTCTGTTGTCATGCTTCCAGTAATAATTTTGAGTTTCTTGATGGATTTCGGCGTTATCTCAAAAGTCGTTTGGAGTGTTCCTTTATAGAGACCGTTTCCGCGTACAATCGCAGTCCCCTGCCCTGCATCAGTATTTTGCTGATATATAACGCTGTAGTCTGTTCCCTCTGTCAGTGTACGTCTGCTGCTGCCTTCTGTCACAGTTACTTTCACAGAAGGCGTGTATGCTAATCCATCATATGTTTTTGTCTTGATGGCAGAGATTTTCCCGCCAGCTTTCTGTAAATCAATCCGCTCTTTGTCTGTGTAAGGAGAACTCTCCGCCTCGCTGCCGCTCTCTTCGCCCGATGCGCTTTCCTCATCTGACGGGCTTTCTTCAATCGAGGAAGTTTCCTCACTTGAGGAAGCCTCTTCACTTGACGTATGATCATCACTTGACATACTTTCTTCGACGGATTCACTCTCTTCAGCTGCCGAACTCTCTTTGATAGACGAGCTCTCTTCTACTGTCGAGCTCTCTTCATTCGGTGAGCTTTCCGCTGGATCGTTACTTTCTTCAGCGGATGAGCTTTCTGCCGGAACGCTGCTTTCTGCGCTGGACGAGCTTTCCTCTGCCTCGCTGCTTTCTTCACTGGTCGAGCCTTCCGCTGAATCGCTGCTCTCTTCAATTGATGAGCTTTCTTCGATCTCGCTGCTTTCCTCAACGGATGAGCTTTCCTCCACATCGCTGCTCTCTTCAACGGACGAGCTTTCCTCCACATCGCTGCTCTCTTCAACGGACGAGCTTTCCGCTATATCGCTGCTTTCTGCGCCGGACGAGCTTTCCTCCGCATCGCTGCTCCCCTCGCCTGAGGCACTTTCTTCATTCGGAGAACTTTCTTTATTTGGAGAACTTTCTTCATTCGGAGAACTTTCTTTATTTGAAGAACTTTCTTCACTGGAGGAACTTTCTGCCGGATCGCTGCGCTCTTCGCCGGACGAGCTCTCTTCCCCTGTTGAGCTTTCTTCCGGTTCCTGCTCTTGTGTTTTTCTCTGTTTGCTCAGATGAACACTGTCACTTCTGTTCCGTGGAAATTCGGTATAGGCGTTATCCTTGTCATCATACCAAGTCCCGCCGAGCGAAGCCGCGACTTTCACATTGCGCGGCGTCCACAGCTCCTCGAGCTCCTTGCAGTCCCCCACCAGCGAATCAGCGTCGGTGGCGCTACCCAGATCAAAGTTCGCAAGATTCAACTTTTTCAGCTTTGTACAACAATGGAACATATTCGGCAGATTCTCGACGTTGCGCGTGTCCAAAGAATCCAGATTCACGCTGGTCAGACTCCTGCATTCGTAAAACATTTCCGACATACTGTTTACATTCCTTGTATCAAAGCTGCTCAAATCTATATGCTCCAAGGCTTCACATTTATAAAACATCCTCGACATAAGATGAACATTCTCTGTGCGAAACCCGCTCAGATCCACATGTTTCAGGCTCTTACACGCCCCAAACATGAAGGACATACTTCTGGCATTTCTTGTGTCAAATCCGCTTAGATCCACACTTTTTAACTTGTAACACTCATAGAACATCAGTGAAAAGTTCTCTACGTACCTGGTTTCCGTCTCACTGAAATCCACATGCTCCAAATTATGGCATCCATACAGAAGTTCCGAGAAATTATCAGCACCTCTTATGACGACCTTGGCTGTTTTTATGGAATCCAATACATCCTGCGAACGCCTCCAGTCTGTGCTCTTATCGCGAGGCGTTGACCCCATCATGGTCAGCTTTCCGTTTTTATCTATTCTGTAGGCAAAAGAATCGTACCGCTTATGCGCAATATCATCGTCCTGAAAGGGTTCCATGACAAACAGATCGACCTCACCTGACGCATCCTCATACCAAACCTTTAACTTTTTGACGCCCGGCGTAGACATATCCATTTCATCCGCATTGGTTCTATAATTTTTTGTCAATATTTTACTGACGCCGCCCAGATAGCAGTGAAGCCAGATCCCGTCCAAATTGGGCTTCTCCCCCGGCATGTAGACGGTCTGTGCATCCTCCAGCACCCATC
>CAMWJQ010000056.1 GCA_947174615.1 uncultured Lachnospiraceae bacterium | reverse complement strand
TGATAATCAGCGATTATCAATCATCTTTCCTCCTACCAATTCTATTTTGGCAAGTTTGCCCTTTATCATTATTATTCTTTTCATTTCAGGTTATTGTTTTCCTTGATACCTTCTGTAAATCAGGGTATACTTAAGATAGTACAATTGGAAGAAAATGGAAGATACAAAATAAAAGAGGGGTATTATGGTCAAGGTATATTTACTTCCTGCGGATGAAGGCGATTTTATTTGGGTCAGATATGGTAATGGTGAAAATTATTCAAATATATTGATAGATGGCGGGACTAAATACAGTGGAGCAGAGTATGCGGATGTTATTCAGTTTATTGTAGATCAAAAGGAAACTATAGAAGCACTCATATTAACCCATATTGATTATGACCATATACAGGGTGTGGTTGATGGAATTAGCAGGGTATCATCAAGTGATTTAAAGAAAGTGGTAAAACGCATATTATTCAATACTTGTAGAGGGATTTCCCGTGAGCAGGGACAGGCTGTTGACAAGAATAAATATGTGGAGAATCAAATAAAAGGTGATATATATACGGGGGCATATGGAATAGGGGATGCCATAGCTTTAATGGATTTATTAAGAGAAAAAGATGTGGCGGACAGGGTAATGGATTATATAGTTTCAGGAATGGAAATGACCTGGGATAAAGATGCCCTTATAAGAATTATTAGTCCGGGGAAAAAAGAGCTGAACCAGTTTTTGAATAAGTGGGAGCCCTATTGTAAAGAGGAAGAAGTTTCTGTATACACAACGAATCTGGAGAATGCACGAGAAAATTTGACTGATTTGATGAAGGAACGTTTGGGGAATGATCCTTCTGTCAATAATGCTGCGTCCATTGCATTTTTGTTTGAATATGAAGATGTAAGTATTGCGTTTCTAGCTGATGCCAAACCAACAGTATGCATACAGGGATTAAAAGTAAAGCTGCCATGTAAAGTCGATACATTGAAACTGTCACATCATGGCAGTAAAAGCAATACATCAGATGCATTGTTAAAATATCTGAAAACGCAAATATATCTGCTCAGTACAAATGGGAACAAGCAAAAAGTCCCAAATAAAGCAGTAGTGGCGCATCTGTTAAAAAATTCACTGAAACAGGAAATAACGCTGGCATGTAATTATGATTGGTGGGAGACTACTTATCAGGGTAAATATTTTACAGATAAGGACAGGGAAATGTATATTGACGGGAATCAGTTAAAGTTGTTTCTGCTGGATGAGAATGGATTTCAGGTGAAGGATGGTTTATATCTTTATGGCGAATGGTAAATATTACGAGAAATTGAACCAGTATGCTGTTCGAATTGCAGCAAATGTTCTGGAAAATCCCATAGGATCCGGGGTAATCCTTTTGAGGCATTTTGGGGAATCTCCCTTGCTGTTGACAGCAGCGCATGTAGTATCCCCATTATTTCAGAATACAGATACAGAAGTTTTGTGTCTGGGCTGCATGGATGGGGATGGTCAGGTACAGACAATTGAGGTAAGCGTATGTCTGGTAAGAGAGCAGGCACAAGGAAATGTCGGAGAGGGGGAAACTTATATTCACCCTGAATATCGGTCGGAAGGAGAAATAAAAAAAGAATACAGCCATGATGCGGCGATTGTTGTTCTGCCATGGAAAGAATGGATGGGAACACTTGATGGTTTTGTGCTGAAAGATGAGGTTATAGGTGAAACCTTGGATGGATGGGGATTCCCTGGTTCAACAGACAATGAAATAAAAGCTGCATCTGCAGATATTCTTGCTGGAAAAAAGGACATACACGGCACAGTCAGCAACAGAGTGGGCAAAGCAAAAAGATTTAGTTTTACGTATGATGGTGGATCATGGGAAAGAAACGTTACCAGGGATAGTTTTATGACCGGATTTTCTGGTAGTGGATTGTTTGCAATACAGCAGGACAGTATAGCGTTAAAAGGACTTATTTCGTGTGAATACGGGGATAAATCTGCGGGAACAATGCTCTGGGCAAGTTCATCGAGTCTTTTTATTGAGATGATGGAACAGTTCAATTTAGAAATAAGGTGTCCCCGCTCCTTTCAATGCTATAAGGAAAAAATTGTACAGGGTATTTTTGCTACCCGAAAAGATGCAAGGAGACTTTTTACCGATTGGGCGGAGAAGCTGATTGAAGATCATCATCTTCAGCCGGAGAACTTTGACTCGGACACAGAAATAGAGCTGCCCTGTATTAGTAACCGTAAAGTTTGTGATGATTTTTGGATAGGGCAGTTAAAAAAATCGGTGCTTTTGTATGGAATACAGGGAATACCTGCCCATGACCTTGCACAGCCGTTTTTGCAAATGCCGAAGCCATATGAAAAAGATACAGTTAGATTCGTATTTCTCTGTACAGAAGAGAATGCTCAGAGTGTGATAGGTGAACTGATTGAAAAAGACTATTTTAAAGAACGTGGAAAGATAAAAAATGGCACAATCTTTGTGTTAAACGGTAAAAGTGGCAACCGGAGGGTATTGATTCCCCGTTATGAGTGCAGGGAGGTTATCTGCAATATAGCAGCTGGCTATGATTCTTCCCGAACATTGAGAGAGAAAACATATAATCTTTTGTCAGACAGTGTGAAAGACGGGGGTTTTGACATAATAAAGGGAGAAGTATCCCAATGTAATCTGGCAGCAATTGGAATTGATGAGATAATGTCTCTTCTGGACAAGGGCAGGATCGAAAGAGAAAAAATGAAAAAAGAGATGGAGGATAAATTAAAAGAGGTATGGGAAATATAGGGTTGGAACAGTGGAAACGCCAGGAGATTTTGGACCATGACTGGCAAAATGATGGTTTTTATTATTTTAAACGGGAAATGAATGCCGGCAGGTCTTGTATAAAATCATACGATTCGCATATTTTTATTCAAATATGTCAATCCCAGAGTGAGATGGAAAACAGGTGGAAAAAAATAAATCATTATATTGCCTTAAAATATCAGAGTAAGGTGCAGGAAGTCATTGAGAAGAGTAATTTTTATTTTTGCTTATTTGTAAAGGAACAAATAAGCGTAAAAGTCAGAAGTGAAATAGAGAGTGATTCGTTTTGCGCCAAGAAGTATATCTTTGAAAATAATAAGAAAACATTGCCTGAAATGTTGGAGGATATAGAGAATAAAATTTTCCGTATGAATTGTCCGATTCCTTTTAAGGAATATCCAAAACTGAAAAGCATGGAATTGCAGAATTTTCGAGGATATGCAGGAAATTTTTCAATAGATTTTAGGGATAGCAGGGAAAAACCGGCTTCTGTTGTAGTTATTTATGCCAAAAACGGAGTGGGAAAAACCAGCCTGTTTGATGGAGTAGAATATGCGTTAAAGGGAGAAGTTGGAAGAATTGTTTCCTTGATGGCAAAAGATAAATATAATAAACAAAAAGGAGCGGTTTATCACAATCGCGATAATGCTGATCAGGAGGCTTTTGTTTCAATGATGCTAGAAGGAAACATTCAAATATTGCGAAAGGTAGCAAAGGTAGCAGAGGGAGGAAATGATTGTGGAGTTCGGACTGCTATCAAGGGAAAAGAAATTACTGGAACGAGTAAGGACAAAGATAGATGGGATCGGATTGTTCTTCCTCATGATAAAATTGACAGTTTTATTTCAGCAAGATCGTCAACGGAGCAATACAAAGAGTGGACAAAAACTGTAAGCCTATTATCAGAGGAAACATGGGAATTTGAAAATGCCTATAATGAATACAGGGATGCGCAAAGAAAGTTAGGCAAATTGAAGGAAAAGTATGAAGAGATTGAGAATAAGTTAAAAAGTCTTTCAGGGGCGCAGTCTGCTGTTAAAAATTTAACAGAAATTATACATTTATATAACAAGGCGGCGGAAGAAGGTCAGGCTTTATTTTTCACAAGTGAAGCAGACCTGGAACAATATGATACAATGATAAATCAGACTAAGAAATACAGCAGGGAACTGGAGACAAAGAAAAAATCATTGGAAGAAAAAATATCTTTAGCAGGAGAGGTATTAAACAAAGGTGTTTCTTCCTGCCAGAATATTATTAGTTCCATTGACGAAATAAGCGAGTCTGTAAAAAAATTGGAGCTACAGATACAAAGAAAGCAGGAATTGGATGCTCTGCTGCAGACTGACAAAGAAAATTTGAGCATAGTTATTACACATCAGAAAGAGGTTGACTTTTTACAAAAAATAGGAGCTTATGGAGTTGAAAATACAAAGGGAAAATGTAAAGAATATCTGGATATTGGTATAAAAATAGATGAATTGGAGAAATCTCTCAAATATTTTGAATCAAACCTGAAAAGTGCCATAGAGGAAATCAGTGAGGTGGAGCTAAATGTAAATAAGTATAAATCAACTCAACTATCGAAGGAAGATTATGAGCAGGCATTGAATAGGGCAAAAGAACTTGATGAGATAAATAAAAAACTGGTAAAAAAACAGGCAGAATATAAGGTTGCAAAAGAGCAGGGTGAACAATATGAAAAGTTAATAGCATCGACTAAGAAAATGATAGAGGGCGTTGCTGGTTTTCAACTGCCTAAAGATGTTATTGAATTGAAATCTGAGGAAGTAAATGTCAGCATCCTTCTGGATGCTGAAAAACAAAAGCAGCTTTATGACTTTGAAGACAGATATAGAAAAGTATCCATGCAGATGCAGGTATGTCAGGAAGAGATTTCGAAACAGGCAGAAACAGCCGAGGAATTAAAGGAAATATGTCAGAAGGGGCAAGAATATCTAAACTTACATAGAAATACAAATGAGTGTCCCCTGTGCCATACGCCGTTTGATGATTGGGAAACTTTATTCCTTAGGTTAAGCAATATTCAGGAACAAAACGAAGATTCATTAAAAGGGCAGCTGGGGGAGTATCATGCAGCGCTGAATCAGATCTGTGATGAATATGAGAGCTTTAATCTGCAATGCGAAGATTGGAGGAAAAGGCAGTTGGAGTCTTACAAGAAAACAATGGAAAGGCTGATAGAAGAAAGCCATTCTGGCGAGCGCACAAAGGAAAACTGCGAGAAAGAGGAGAATGTCCTCAATGAAGAGAGAAAGGCTTTAGAATTATGGTTTATTCAAAGAGGGATTCAACTGAGTGAGTTTTCTTCTGGAGGACTGGAAGTCTGGAGAAAGTCTCAGGAAGCGTTATTATCACAGTGTCGGGAAGAATTAAACAGGTATTTAGAGAAAAGGGAAGTTGCAAAAACTTCAGCTGACAACACAAGAACCGTTTTAGCTGCATTGAAAGAGCAAAAAGATAAGTTCGTCAGGGATTCAGAAGTATATAGCTATATTCAATTTTGGATGAAACAACCAGATTCATTTGATTTTTCAAAATATTTGCAGGAACAGGAAAATTTGCTGAAAACATATAAGGATAAACAAAAAACACTGCAGGAGAAAATAAAGACATATAAAGATGTAGAAAATATGGAACTTGTAGCTTATACAGATTCAAGAGATAAACAACTAAAAAATCTGGAACAATTGAAAATTTTAAAGGAGAGGTATGACATATTTGAAGATTTATCAGAGGAAGGCGTGACAAAAAGCCTAAAGAGCTGGCTTCAGATGAAAGAAGGCTATGAAAGGCAGTGTGAATATTTAAATCAGATTTCTGAAGAAAACAGCGCAAGATCCTATTTTGAAAGTTATAAGGTATATTGTAGGGAATTGCAGGATAAAGAAGGGGAATGTTTGGAACAGGAAAAAGTAATAGAGACGGCAAAGGAGGATTTTGCAGAAAAGAAGAAAAATCTGGAAACAGGCTTAAAGTCATATTTTAACAGGACAATAATGAATGAGATATTTAGAAAAATTGATCCACATGACTTCATGAAAAATGTAGAGTATGACTTATCATTTAATGAGAGGGATGAGCCGCAGCTGCATATTCGGGTTTGTGAAGGCGATGGGGAACAAGCCGATTCTTACCGTCCCGAGCTGTACTTTAGCACGGCACAATTGAATACAGTGGCGTTCAGTTCCTTTTTTAGCCGGGCATTGACCGCAGATAATATCGATTTTCGAACAATTTTCATTGATGATCCGATTGGACATTTTGATGATATGAATATTCTTGGTTTTACAGATTTGATCCGAAGTATTCTTGAAACAAACGATTGTCAAATCTTAATGTCTACCCATGATGAAAAAATATTCAAGATATTGGAGAGGAAGTTAAATAGTGATTATTACAGTTCGTGTTTTATACGATTACCAGAAAGTAAAGCTGTTGCATGGAGTGTATAAAATTAGGTAATTGAGTTACTGCTTGTTTCGGTGCTTGGAGCGAGTAAAAGTTACATAAAATAAACACAAGAGGCATCATTTATAATGGATTTTATTCCATTAAAAATGATGCCTTTTCAGTCTATAAATGAAAATCCTTCCTCGGATGCTTCGTAGTGAGAATATCCCTCTGCTTAGACATAGCGACATGCGTATAAATTTCCGTTATATTAATCGAACTATGTCCCAATATCTCCTGGATATATCGAATATCAACATCAGCCTCCAACAGGCTTGTGGCAAAGGTATGGCGGAACATATGCGGAGTGATATGCAGGTCAATCGCCGCAAGGGACGTATACCTGTTGATCATTCTGCGGACAGCCTGGTCTGACAGTTCCTTACCATTCTGGTTTGCGAAAAAGTGTCCGCAGCTTTGTATTTCCGTCTGGAAATCCGCTTTATATCGCTCAAGAATACTGACAACATCATCGTTTCCAATCTGTACCTTCCGTTCTTTAGAGCCTTTTCCATAGATTAATATCGTTCGGTCATACAGGTTTACGCTTTCCTCATTCAGGGAACAGAGCTCGGAAATCCGCATTCCGGTAGCAAAGAGCAGTTCAATCACGGCGGCATCCCTCAAAGCATTGCGTTTCTTATAGTCAGTTTTGGCGTCTGACAGCTGTTTGTAGATAGTGGACAAAATTGTTTCGACCGTATGGAGCGGGATCGTTTTGGGCAGGAGCACAGGTTCACGAAACTTTACCTGTATTTTACTAAAAGGATTCCGTTCGATTAGATCCCTGTATTCGAAGTAGTGAAAAAGGGCTTTTAACGAGGCTATTTTTCTTTTTACTGTCCTGGGCTTGTATTTCTGGTGAAGCCCGGTGATGAAATCTTCCAGCAGTTTTGGAGTAATCTCCATAATATCAGCTGACTGGATATGACTGCAAAACTGGGACAGGTCAATCCTGTATGCCCGCAGTGTTTTTGCATCCAGCCTCTTTTGATTCTGGCAGTAGTCCAGATAGTCGGTTACATGTGTCTGTAAATCATTCATAATCAAAATCTCCTTATCTTTTGTATTCCAAGATATATCCTACATGGATTTTGGCAGAAATGCACCTGCCATATAATGCCGTGCTGTTTTCCAGACTATGCCGTTAAAAAATCAGGCGTTGTGTCCTATCATGTTTATAGGCTCGGTTGAGCCATAAAAATAAATAGGACACACATACACCTGATTTTATTTTCGCCTCTGGCTATCGGTGACGGGCAGGGGTGGCAGAATCCCATTTCGTGCGATGACATACCTGCAGTGGAGACATTGTTGCCCGTGAAGGTAGTGTAAGAAGTACTTTAATTGCTGAAAGCAGTTTCCGCTCATGCAAGGAGCATTTCGCGGAGAAGTACTAAGTCTTACATTGAGCAGAGGATTGTGCCTACTGGTATAGCAGCCAGGGATAATGAGGTAAAACAGCGCCGGGATCTCAGCGAAAGCATTTTCCGGGAGTGGCTGCCTGCGGATGCGGTCAGGGATGGAGCAATCCATGATTGGGCAATGACCAAAGCGCAGCGAGGGGGAGCTTCCCCAGTGTATGTTACCCGGTTCGGGGAGCCATGAGAATGGAACAAATCTGATATTTTCAGATTGTCAGGAGGATGCAGCATTCAATGCTGCATTATCTTCTGATACAGGGAAGCTTTACGGACAGGAAAGCTTTTCTGTATGAGGGGATAAGATTTCACGTACATTCTGTTCCAACAGATTTGAGCAGGTGAAATATCCATCAGACATAATAAAACAGAAAGGCTGGAATAACCATGACAGTTGAAGAAATGAAGGCAGTAGACATCAGGACAGTGTGCCCGGAGGAGCTTGTGGACATCACAAAGCTCAGCATAGACAAGTCCCTAGAAGGGGACGAGCGGAAAGCAGAATTTATCCGGCAGGTAAAAAATCCCTACTGCTACAGGGTAGGGAATATCGTCGTAAAATCAAGTTATTCAGGTGGCGCAACACTTACGGAACGTTTTCAGGAATTAGTCCTTGCGGTGTAAACCTGATTTTTTTATGCAAAAAGGGTGGAAAAATCCCAAAAACTGTGTTAATCTAAGAATCATAAAAAATAGGGCTGACATCAGTGCAGGCTTCTGATTCTTGGATTAAGACCGGGCAATCTTAATTTGAAAATCATAAGAATGGAGCGGTGCAGGATGAAGGCAGACAATTCTAAAGTATATCAGGCAGCCATCTACTTAAGGTTATCAAAGGAAGATGGCGATGTTGCAGCGGGCGGCAGGTCCGAGAGCAACAGTATCTCAAACCAGAAAGACCTAATCATGGACTATGTGGGAAAACACCCGGAGATCCATGTCCATTCCGTGAGGGTGGACGACGGTTACAGCGGTGTTGATTTCAACCGTCCAAATTTCCAGCAGATGTTGGATGACATCAGGACAGGCAGCGTGGACTGTGTCATCGTAAAGGATCTGTCCCGTTTTGGCAGGAACTATATCGAGGCGGGAAGATATATTGAAAAAATATTCCCGATGATGGGCGTGCGGTTCATTGCCGTCACGGACGGGTATGACAGCCTTAACAATGCAGGCGGCAGTGAAATGATGGTTCCGTTCAAGAACCTGATCAATGACGCGTACAGCAGGGATATCTCCATAAAAATACGGAGCAATCTCGAAGTGAAACGAAAAAGAGGGGAATATATAGGCGCTTTTGTGTCATACGGCTACCGGAAGTCGGAGGAGGATAAGAACCGGATTGTGGCTGATGAATATGCGGCAGGCGTCGTGAAGGACATTTTTAGGATGAAGCTGCTCGGAATGAGCCAGCAGGCAATCGCGGACGCTCTGAATGAAAAGGGAATCCTTCCGCCTCTTGCGTACAAGAACAGCATCGGAATCCATCTGAAGACTTCGTTTGACATGGGCGAGGCGCCGGAGTGGAATCCCGTATCCGTTACAAGGGTGCTGAAAAATGAGCTTTATACGGGCGTGCTCATACAGGGAAGGCAGACAACGCCCAACTATAAGGTGAAAACGCGGGTGATGAAGCCGGAAAGCCAGTGGGTGCGCATTGAGGACAGCCACGAGGCAGTCATCAGCAGGCAGGATTTTGACCTTGTGCAGGAGCTTTTAAGGCTGGATACACGGTGCACCCCGGGAAGTGACAGGGTGTATCCGTTTGCAGGCGTGCTGGTGTGCGGAGACTGTATGGAGGGCATGGTGCGCAAGACTGTTCCGGCAAACGGCAGGCAGTATATCTATTATGTCTGCTCTGCCAACAAGAAAAATAAGCAGGAGTGTTCCCCGCACCGTATCAGTGAATCCGACCTGACAGGGGCAGTGCTGAAATCCATACAGCTCCATGTGAGTGAGATGCTGCAAATCTGCAATGCGTCCGCACTGCTCGATGAGCTGCAGTGGAAACAGGCAGGCATTGAGAAATATGAGGAGCGGATCAGGCTGGAAAAAGAGAAAAAAGCCAGGACTGATGCGCGGAAGCTGCATTTATACGAGGATTTCAAGGACGGGCTCCTGACAAAACAGGAATACATGCAGATGAAAGAGGAGTATGCCAGCCAGTCAGCCGTTTCCGAAAAAGCGATCATTTCCTACGAAAATGAGGTGGAGCTGCTGAAAAACAACAAAGGCAGCAGGCAGGAATGGATTGATAATTTTAAAAAGTATGAGAACATAACAGAGCTGAACCGTGCTGTGGTAGCTGCTTTGGTAAAGCAGGTGCGGGTATATGATAAAAAGAGGATTGAGGTCATTTTCAACTTTCATGAGGAAATAACCCCGTATATTCATGATGGCAGATATGCGGAAGGGAAGGTGATGTAGATGGCAAGAAAAAGTAGAAAACAGACCGTTATACAGACACTGGAAACTGCCAATACGAGCCTTAAAGTGTACCGCACCGCGCTGTATGCAAGGCTGTCCGCGGACGAAAACAACAGGGATGCGGGAACAACGATAGAGAACCAGCTTTGTCTGCTCAGGGAATACGTAAAGGACAAGCCGTATTTGCAGGCAGAATCCGAATATTTTGACGACGGAGTCACGGGAACGGTATTTGACCGCCCATCTTTTAACCGCATGATCGCAGATATGAGGGCAGGAAAGATTGACTGCATTGTCGTAAAGGATCTTTCGAGGCTCGGCAGGAATTATCTCGAGGCGGGCGACTACATTGAGAAGATATTTCCATTTTTCAATGTCCGTTTCATCGCGGTGACAGACGATTATGACAGCAGCAGTTCAGACCTTACAGAGGACGGACTGATTGTTCCCCTGAAAAACCTGATCAACGATATCTATGCAAAGGACCTGTCGCAAAAGATTGGTTCCGCACTCCATATCAGGCAGAAGCAGGGCAAATATATCGGGGTATCCGCACCCTATGGATATGTGAAGAACCCGGCAGACCATGGAAAGCTTGTTGTTGACGAAGAAGTGAGGGAGATAGTTCAGGATATATTCCGCAGAAGGGCTGACGGCGAGAGCCTCACGGGCATTGTCAGGAAACTGAATGATGATGGTATTCCTTCCCCGTCACTGTACCAGTATATGAAAGGGCGGGGAAAGACAGTGAGGTCGAAGTTATGGACGGTGAGCACGCTGTCCACACTTTTAGAAAATTCAGCGTATGCAGGCGACATGGAGTAGGGAATACGCAAAACGTCATTGTGCCAGGGCATAAAGAGACACAGGGTTTCCGCAGAAGAAAGAATTTGTGTAAGAAATACCCATGAACCAATTGTGGAGAGGGAGGTTTTTGAAAAGGTCGCCCTGATGAAAAAGGCAGACAGGGAGAAATACCATGCCAGTTACGGTAGGCACAATGAGCTGTCGAAAGAGCCGAACTTATTAAAAGGAATACTGGTTTGCAGGGATTGTGGTAGGCTGATGCAGCTCCGGCGGGACAACAGCGGGGTAAAACTTGATCCGCCAAGGATGTATTACAGATATGTATGCCCAACATACCAGAATTTAAAGGAAAAAGGCTGTACAAAGAAGCACCTGAATAAAAAGGAGGCTGAACTGGCAGTTGGGGAAGCGGTCAGGCTTCACATAAAGCTTTTTCTGGACAGCAGGAAGGCGCTGGACGGATTAAACCGTACAGAACAGGCAGGGCGGATAAACGACGGATACCAGAAAGAGATTTCCGAAGCCTGCAGGCGGAAGAAAAAAGCACAGCAGAGGGCAGCTGCATTATACAACGATTATGCGGACGGGATTCTGAACGAAAGTGATTACCTGTATGCAAAACAAAAATATCTGGACGAGGCCGCTGCTGCGGAACAGAGGATTTCGGAACTTCAGGAAATGCAGAAAAAATATAACAAAGGCTGCACAAAAGGCAGCAGGCTTGAAACGATGGCTGGACAATATATGGATTTTGATGTCCTGACAGATGAAATCGTACATGCATTTATTGAGAAGATCTATGTACACAGTGACAAAAGCCTGGAGATATGTTTCCGTTTCCATGACGAACTTGAAGAACTGATACAGACAGTCGGAGAAAGGAAGGGTGAAATATGCAGGACGGAAACGGATATGTGACCGTGCTGTATATCCGCCTGTCACAGGAGGACAGGGACCTGTCCAGTAGGAATGACAAAAAAGAAAGCAACAGCATCACGAACCAGCGGGAGCTTCTGTGGGATTTTATCAGGAACCATGAAGAGTTTGCAGGCTGCACGGTCATTGAAAAATGTGACGACGGATATTCCGGCGTAAAGTTTGACAACAGGCCAGCATTTACGGAGTTGATGGAACTTGCGAAGGCAGGGAGGATAAACTGCATCATAGTCAAGGATTTCTCGCGGTTTGGCAGGGATTACGTGGAGCTGGGCGATTACCTAGAACAGTATTTCCCGTTTCTCGGCATAAGGTTCATATCCGTCAATGACGGATATGACAGTAAAAACTTTGAGGGGACAACGGGCGGTCTTGACGTTGCCTTTAAAAACATTATCTATGACTTTTACAGTCGTGAGTTTTCAAAGAAGCAGAAAATAGCATGGAAGCGTATGGCGGAAAAAGGTGAGTACAATGCCACATTTACATTGTATGGCTATAGGCGTGACCGTAGCAGTATCCATCAGCTGGTCATACATGAAGAAACTGGTGAAACCGTGCGGGAGATTTTCAGTCTGGCGGCATCCGGCATGTCGCCCCTGAAAATCGCACGGATGCTGAACGAAAAAGGGATACCGTCCCCATCAGAAAACCAGATCATGCAGGGTTCAAGACAGGAATGGGGCATATACGGGGTGGAGTGCCGCTGGACTGCCGAGAAAATACGCCGCATGATCAGGGACGAGCGGTACACGGGAACAATGGTCTCGCTAAAAACATCTTCATTCACAGTCGGCGGAAAACGTGTCAGGAAAGCCCCGTCGGAATGGGTGCGTGTTGAGAATACACACGAACCGCTCGTGTCATATGAGCTGTACCTGAAAGCAAACTCAGTGATAAGGCAGACCACGTTTAAACAGAGCGGGAGAAAAGGAAAGAATATTTATCACTGCGGTTATTGCGGGAGAAAAATGCAGGATACCGGAAAAGGCATTATCCAGTGCGGGCAAAGATATCTGATAAAGGAATGCAGCTGCCGCGGGGCGTCCATAAAACGTGAGGAAGCAGACCGTGCGGTTATGGATGCCCTGAAACAGCAGATACAGCTGTTTGTAAAAGAATCGGAGCTGTCACAGAATGTGCGCAGCAAAACAGTGCCATATTCCGCGGATAGAGAGATCATGTCGCTGACAAAAACCATTGCCGCCCTGAAAAAAACGTGGATGCCGCTCTATGAGCAGTACAGGGA
>CAMWJQ010000055.1 GCA_947174615.1 uncultured Lachnospiraceae bacterium | reverse complement strand
TTATGATGCAGGGTCAAAACCTCAGTCAGCAGCGTCAAACCGGTTGGTTTTTGGCTCGTTGGGAGGCACTGTGACAGAGACTCTCGAAAATGTGGTGCTGGAGGTGACAGACTGTGATCTGGCTGTGGGGCTGTCCGGCTTTACAGTTGGCGTGAATACTGCATACTGTTTTGCGCTGCCAGAGGGGGCGCAGCGTTTTTTGGAATACAAGGGAAGTTGTGTGGGTTATTACAGGGAGGCGGACGGATTCCGTGAAATCGTGGTGGGATTTGATATCCGTGAATCGGACTTTCCACTGCGGGCGGAGTTTCCTGTATTTCTTGCCAATGCGATGAACTATCTCACAGATACGTCATGGCTGTCCACAACGGTCTGTTATGCGGGGGAGGAGATCGCATTGCAGCCGTGGGCGGATCTGGATAGAACGCAGTTTGACAGCCGTCCTTCAAAAGCAGGCATCTACAAGATCGGCAAGGACACCAGCCAGGAGTCTTATGTGGTGCGATTTCAGACATCCACGGAGTCAGATGGCAGGAAGGAGGCGTCGTCTGTCAGTGGCATAGGCGGGCTGGGGATTCAGAAGATAAAGCGGACACTCAGAACACTCTTTTTGGTACTGGCGCTGGCGCTGCTGGTAGTGGAATGGGTGATCTATGTGCGGCAGATGCGCTATCGCGGAAGATTTTATCTGGCAGTGAGGGGCATCTTGGTATTATGTATTTTTCTTGCGCTGTCCAATATACGGCTTTACAGAGGGAGCAGTCGGACAGCTACGGTGTTTGTGGTAGATTATTCCAACAGTAATGAAGCGCACGTCGTAGAGATGGAGGACTATCTGGAGGATGTCATCAGCGGTATGCCTTCAGGAAATGTCTATGGGATTGTGACTTTTGGGAAAAATACGCTGGTAGAGCAGTTTTTGACCGGAGAAAAACATTATACCAGGCTGATGACAATGCCGGAGAAGACAGCGACAAATTTTGAGGATGCTGTGTCCAAGGCATTGATGATGATTCCGGCAGAGTACAGCAAACGGCTTGTCGTACTCACAGACGGCAAAGAGACAAGAGGGGATATTCATAACATGGCGCAGGCGCTGACGGCAAGCCGGGCAGAATTTCTGACACTGCTGTTTACGCAGGAGGAATTGCCGGACGCCTATATTGATAACGTGGTTCTGCCGTCGTATCTTCATCCCGGTGACAAGTATTCGATCACGGTGCTGGTGGAGAGCAATTATGACACAGAGGCAGTACTTGCGCTCTATGATGGAAGCAGGCAGACGGCAGCAAACAACGTGCATCTGAATAAGGGGCGCAACCGTTTTGTGTTCAGTGCGCAGGTGGGCGCAGAAGCTGGAAGAAATTCTATGGAAAACCTTCGTGTACAGGTGCAGGCACAGGGCGATACCTGCGCGGAGAATGATTCTTATAATGCGTATTCCACCGTGGAGATGCCGCCTCGCGTGCTTGTGATTTCAGGACGGGATGTCAATGTGTCGGGCTTTGCGTCTGTATTAAATGCGGCAGGATGTAATTACAGCACAGTTTCGGCGCTGAATGCACCCCATGAGATCAACGCCATGCTGGAATACAAGACGATAATATTGGTGGACACCTATATTGACGAACTGCCGGACGGATTTTTGACGAATCTGGAAACCTATGTAAAGGATTACGGCTGTGGTTTTGTCTGCTGTGGTGGAGAAAACAGTTATGCGTTGGGAGGGTATCGTGATACAGTGCTCGAGACGGTGCTTCCAGTGGATATGCAGCTTAGGAGTTTCAATGAGCTTCCATCAATGGCAATGGTCATGGTAATTGACCGTTCCGCCAGCATGTCAAGCTTAGTGGATGGCAGACATATCAGCAATCTGGATATGGCAGTCCGCGCCGCGGAGGTGGCAGTTGACAATCTGGGCGATTCGGACTATGTGGGCATCTTAACTTTTGATGATCGGTATCAATGGCAGACAGAACTTCAGCAGGCGGATGATAAGCAGACCATTAAGAACCAGCTCCGGCAGATTGATGAGGGCGGCGGCACGACGATCAAACCAGCGCTCTGGGAGGCGTATGATGTTCTTTTCAAGAATCCTGCATCTGTAAGGCATGTTGTACTTTTGACAGATGGAATGGGCGAAACGAAGGATTATTCGGATATTATCAGCGCCTACGCGGGCAGCGGCATCACGCTTTCAACGGTGGCAGTGGGTGAGGGGGCAGATCAAAACCTTCTTGAGCAGTTGGCTGACAAGTGCGGCGGCAGATATTATTATTCGGATATATCTAGTGATATTCCACGAATTTTTGCGCAGGAGGTCTTTCTGGGAAGTGACAGTTATATTCAAAATGGAGCATTTTCACTGGTAGTACAGGGGGGACATGAGCTGACAGGAAATCTTTTTGCAGACGGCTGGCCGGCACTGTATGGATATATTGCCGCGACACCAAAAACTGCCTCAAATCCAGTAATCGTTTCCGGTAAAAAAGGGGACCCGATTCTTACCGTATGGCAGTATGGGCTGGGGAGGACTGCTGCGTGGAACAGCGATGTCACAGGAGAGTGGAGTGGTGCCTTTGCAGGACAGGAGGATTATGTACAGCTATGGAAACGCATTGTGGATTACACCACCGGAAATGTCAATATGGGTGAGGACCGAGTCGAGGTGGTGACAGCGGGAGATCAGGCAGAGATCCTATACCAGACAGAGGATTTTGACAGCGAGACAGAAATCTTGGTGACGATCATGAATCCCGTCGGAGAGAAGAGTGAGGAGAGATTACATGCATCTGCGCCGGGAAGCTATACCGCGAAGATTTCCACACCACAGACGGGTCTATATCAATTGAATATATGCCGTACCAAGGGCGGCGAGATCCAGAACTATATGACGACTGCCGCTGCGGTGCAGTTCTCGGACGAATATAAGTTTGATGTGAGTACAGTATCTTATCTGAAATTTGCAGAACAGTATGGCAGGCTGCTCACAGGGAAAGAGAAGATCTGGACGCGGATTGCGGCAGGTGCGAGAGAGGGCTACCCGCTGACAAACTGGCTGCTGGCTTTTGCGATAGTGCTGTTTCTTGCGGATGTGGCGATGCGCCGGCTTCAGTATGTGCCAAAATGGCTGCCATTACTGGCGGCTGTCAGGCATAAAAAAGCACAGAAGATGGTTGAAAAAACGGCTTATGAGGCACAAAGCGCCAATGTGGCAGAGATCTCAGCGGCGACAGGCGCAGCACAGGAGGAGTCTGTTGGGAAGGCAGCGTCAAAATCTGGGCAGCAGAAAAAACAGCAAAAAAAACGCGGACAGTCCGAGGAGACGCTGGACACCTCACAGCTTCTGAAGAAACGAGAGGAGCGCACGGCAGGAAGATTAAAATGAAGGAACCGTTTCAAGTTATTGGATACTACATATACGCAAACCAAGGGGCTGTGGATTAACAGCCCCTTTCAATCTTTCACTTCACTTTTTCTGATAGCTGCGCTTCACTCAGTTTTATATATTTTTATCATAGCAGATTCTGCAAAGGGGTAAAGCTATAGGAACTGTTAAATTTGTGCAAAGTACTTGACTTGCAAATCTTACTGTTGTAATATTTAATTCTAAGAAAAAAATATATATTAACAGCAGCTACATATAGCATGGAATCTATAACAGTTCCTTACCAAAATGAGATGCTGACTGTAAGGCAGGAATAAGATGCCCAAAAATCTTACAAATGTAATAAAACAAGAATACGACACAGCAGGCAAGGAGTGACAAAATATGATCTTTCTGCAGAAAAAACAATTATACAAGAAACCTTTCCACAGAATAAGAAACAATAAAAAAACCGGCACACCTGTCAGAATTGGTATTCTGCAAATGGTATTTGCAGCGCTTTTGGTATTATTACTCTACCGCTTGTGGGATTTACAGATTGTCAACGGAGAAAAATATGCCCAGGATTATGAGTTGAAAATTACCAGAACGATCAGAGACAAGAGTACGCGGGGCGCTATATATGATTGTAATGGAGAGATTCTGGCATATAATGAACTGACCTACAAGATTACCATGACTGACGAGGGTGTCTATGCCTCAAACCGCGAGCGTCAGTTAATGCTGAACAGCATTATTTACCGTGTCGTAAAAAGGCTTGAAGAAAACCATGAAACCATCAACAATGACTTAAAAATCGTGATTGATGCGGACAGCCAGTATGCATATACAGTGTCAGGAACTGCGCTCACCAGATTGAAGGCAGATATTTTTGGTAAGGCGAATCCAGAGGACATGACATCCATACAGCGGGAAATGAGTGCGGATGCATTGGTTGAATATCTTTCGTCAAATACTAAATTTGCATTGTACGGCGAAGGAAAACGGGCGTATACCGAGGAGGAGCTGCAACACTATCATCTGCCCGGAACCTATACTGCAGAAGAAGTTTTATCCATACTTGGAATCCGTTATATGCTTTCGCTGAATGATTATAAAAAATATGTCCCTGTCATTGTGGCAGGGGACGTGACAGAACAAACCGCAGCGTATATCCTTGAGAACAGCGCTTCACTGACCGGGGTTGGCGTCAGTGAGGATTGGAAAAGGGTTTACACAGGCGGCGAGGCATTTTCTCATATTCTGGGGTATATTGGGAAGATTTCTTCGGATGAACTGGAACAATACGCAGATTCGGATCAAAAATATACAGCGGATTCGGTTGTCGGCAAGGCTGGCATAGAACAATATCTTGAGGCGCAGTTACAGGGAACAGACGGAGAGCGGCAGATTACCGTCAATAACCGTGGAAAAATTATCGGTGAGGATACCGTGCTTCAGGAGACTATGAGCGGCAGGGATGTGTATCTCTCCATTGACAAAAACCTGCAAACTGTGGTTTACCGCATTCTCGAGCAGGAGCTTGCAGGCATCCTGTCCAGCAAGCTAATCAATGCAAAGCGTTTTGATATGTCTCGTATTTCAGACTCCTCTCAGATTCGCATTCCGGTTTATGATGTATATCTGGCGCTGATTGAGAATCATGTAATACGTCTGGAAGCCTTTAAACGGTCAGATGCGACCGGCTTGGAACAAAGCATGGCAGCAACGTTGGACACAAAGCGGGAGGAAGTACAGGAGGCGTTGTCGGATGCGCTGTTTCAGGGGACCGTGCGTTTTGACCAGTTTCCGGAGGAGATGCAGGCGTATCTTTCTTATATTGTGCGGGAGACGGGTATTTTAAGAGAGGATGCGGTTGGTCAGATATGGGAAAACAGAAAAGATACCAGTGTCAAAGAGCTCTTCATGCGCGCGATTGAAAAGGGGTGGATCGAGACAGGGATTATTGATTCCAAACCGGGATATTATACAACAGATGAGATGTATGCGTTGTTGGTAGAAGCTGTTTTAGAGAAATTGTCAAAGGATAAGGAATTTGACAAAATACTGTTTCAATGGCTGGTACTTGAGGACAAGATAACGGGGAAAGAGATCTGCAGGCTGTTGTATGACCAGGAAATCTTGGCGGACACGGATGAGGATTATGAGGATATCATGTCGGGCAGGCTGGATGCCTACGGATTTATCAAAAAGAAAATCGAACGTTTGGAGATTACACCAGCACAGCTCGCACTTGATCCCTGCTCTGCATCGGCGGTTGTCGTGTCACCGCAGACTGGCAAAGTGCTGGCGCTTGTATCCTATCCGGGGTATGACAATAACCGTCTGACAAATCAGATGGATTTAGCGTACTACAATCAATTGTTAAGAGATCAGTCCCTCCCGCTATATAATCGGGCAACACAGCAGCTGACAGCGCCCGGCTCAACACTGAAGCCTGTCACAATCATTGCAGGACTGCAGGAGGAGGTGATTTCATCCTCTTCGACTGTGTTCTGCGACGGCGTATTTGACAAGGTAGAGCCGAGTCTGCGATGCTGGAAACACACAGGACATGGCACTGTAACAAACGCCTCGGCAGCATTGCAATTTTCCTGCAATGATTATATGTGCGAGATTGCCTACCGCATTGGAGAAAAACAGGGAACAGAATATGTGGACAATACAGCGCTGGCTTGTCTGCAAAAGTACGCGGCGCTTTTCTGTCTGGACCAAAAGTCTGGTATAGAGCTTACGGAGTCCGAACCTCATGTGACGGACAAATACGGGATTCCATCGGCGATCGGGCAGGGAACGCACAATTATACGACCGTTCAGCTTGCAAGGTATGTGAGTGCCATCGCCTCCGGAGGAGATGTTTTTTCTCTTTCTTTGATAAAAGGGATTTCTGGGGCAGACAGTGTGATGACAAAGAACGACACTGTGCGGATGGGCAGGGTAGCGCTGCCGGAGAGCGTGTGGGATACCGTCCATACAGGAATGCAGCAGTTTGCGCAGAACAATGCTGTCTTAAAAAATATGGAAATCAGCGTGGCAGGCAAGACGGGAACCGCGCAGGAAGCAAAGAACCGCCCCGACCACGCGCTGTTTGTCGGGTATGCGCCATCCGACCAGCCGCAGATTGCGGTTGCAGTACGGATTGCAAATGGATATGGTTCATCTAACGCGACGGCAGTGGGCAAGAATATTTTTGAATACTATTTTGACTTATAAAGTCAAGAAGAACTTCTGACAGGCGGCGCAGCGCAGGCAGATAGAGCTTATTTCCAGAGTCCTAACGCCTCAAGAATCTCAAGTGTCAGCGCTGTCGCAGCAGTGCCATCTGTATCTTTTTCATTTTGAATATTGACCGCGAAATAATAGACTTTGCCATCTTTTTCAAGATATCCGATGAACCATCCCAGAACGTTTTGTCCGTTTTCTTCGCCTGTGCCGGTTTTTCCATAGAGAGTGGCATTTTCAGCAGTGTACAGACGGAGGGAGTCTTTGACTGTCTCAACGTTTTCAGGTGCGAATCCAAACTGATTTTCATAGAATTTTCTCAACAGCTCTACCTGTTCAATGGGAGAGATCAACAAGGAAGAATCGCCCCAATAAGATGCCGGATTCTCACCGACAGTCTGGTTTCCATAGCCAATCTTACGGATAAAGTTTCGAATGGCAGGCAGTCCGGCGCTCTGGTCCAGCGTCTGAAAATACCATGTCACGGAGTTCTGCATGGCGGTCCGTAAGGTCTGATCTGTGTTCCACGTATCATAGCGGTAGTTTTGCCCATTCCATGCTATCTGTGATTGTTCGGGAGAAATCAGCCCAGTCTCCAGTCCAAGCAGGGCGCTGTATATCTTGTAGGTAGAGACAGGTGCTACGCGCGTGGCTGCAGTTTCTTTGTTGTAGATTTGCCAAACGTCAGAAGCGGAATCGTACAAGACAAAACTGCCGTAATTTTGACCAAAGGCACTGTCAAGATTTAGATGTGCAATCGTCTTTCCCTTTTCCTGAAAGGCATAGTGGCTGCCGCTGCCGGCGGCATGAATTGTCAGAAGCGGCGCAAAACCTGACAATAGGACAGCGATCATCATATAGGAGACAAGACCATGCAGACTTTTTTGGCGGGATGCGGGTTGATAGGCGGCAATATTCAGAATCCGCTTTTTCATCTGTGCCATCGTTCCGCTGATGCCTGTAGCAAACGGAGATGGCAGGCGGGATACTTTTTCGGCAAAATTGATCAGTGTATTTCCGTACTCCTCATAGGCATCGGCTTCCAGCATTTCTAATACGGAAGTATCACAGGCAACTTCACGGTCATTTTTCATCTCTCGAAATGCATACCACACAACAGGGTTGAACCAGTACAGAATGCTGGCAATGCAGGTGATGTAATTTACGAGTGCATCTTTATGTTTGTAGTGTTGGAGTTCGTGCAGCAGCATATAGCGGATATCTTTTAAATGATTGTCAGAAATCAGATGAATCGGCAGGAGGATGCATGGTCTGAAAAAACCTGCAATGACAGGAGATTTCAAGAATGCAGTGCTGTAAACGGGGATTTTTTTCCGGATGTTCATCTCTGCCAGACAGTCACAATACAGTTTGTGAACCACAGGATTTTGCAGCGGGAGTGCAGACAGTTTGATTTTGTGAAAACAAAGGACCGACCGCATAAGCCAGACAGTCATGCCTGCGATACCAGACAGCCATAGGATACAGAATAGGATCCCTGTGCCGGAAGGGGTTTTGCTGCTGACAGTGACGCCGATCTCATTGATCCAGACAGCGGCATTTGACGGCTGGATCGCAGCAGTCGCTGAGGCGGAAGGCTCTATCGGAACAGCCGATGCATTCTGGAATGCAAAATTGATTTTCTGAGCAGGCAGGAAAGGCACGGCGAGCAGACCGAGCAGCAGAAACCACAGGTTATACTGCATTCTGCTCGACAGGCTGTTTTTCAGCAGGCGTTTCCAGACAAGAAGTACACCTATGATGCCGCTGAGTAAGAGGTTGCACAGCAGGAACCGAATCATAAAATGGTCCATATTCAGACATCTCCTTTTTTTTCAGATTTTATTTTCTCAGATTTTATTTTCCCAGATTTCATTTTCTCAGATTTCATCTTGTCAGCCTGCATGGAATTTTTGGACAAGAGCGAGCGCAGTGTGTCAATCTCGTTTTCTGACAGGCGGTCATGCTCGAGATAGGCGGACAGCATGGCAGAGAGATTGCCGTTATAAAAGCGTTTGAGGAAAGAATTGCTCTCGTGATTGATATATTCCTCCTCGCCCACCAGCGGGGTATACACAAATACACGGCTCTGCTTTTCGTAGGTAAGTGCGCCCTTGGTCACTAAACGTTTAATGAGGGTCTGGATTGTTTTGGGACTCCATGTGGTCGTTTTTACGAGACGGTCTGTTATTTCGTTGGTGCTGATGGGGGCGTGCTGCCACACAACCTTCATCACTTCAAACTCGGCTTCGGAAATTTGGGGTAAGGATTTCATGGTAAATACCTCCTGATTTTATCAAATGCTCCTAAGAAGATGTATCGACGATAACAATGCTGGAATCACCAAGCTGCGCCTGTGCAACGACGGCAGCAGATAATTTCTGGAATGAGTTGTAGGAGGTGGTGGCGCCGGTCAGTGCATCAATTGTGCCCTCGCCTTGTCCTTCCTGCAGTTGACCAGCATAGTAGCGGGTGTACTCGTTGGGGTAGGTGCCGTTGGAGTGCAGCATCGTCTGCATGTAGCTGCTGTCCCAGCTTTTGATAAAGCCGCTTGCGTTCTCCGCATTGTATTCTACAGAGACGATGCTGCCGCCCTTGACCATGATGGTGATGTATTCCTTCCAACCGTGGCTGAACTCCGCAGCCTGAGCGGTATAGTAGCCATCTTGGAGTTTGCTTTCTGTTGTTTTGCCGCCGCATGCTGTCAGTAGTGCCATGAGCAGCAGTGAGAGCAGCGGTAGGCGCAGTTTCCGTTTCATTTTTCATGGTCCCCCTTTATGATAAATTTTTTGACATGTGCTTGCAGCACTTCGGCTTCCTTTGCGAGCAATCCACTCGATTGTTTGATCTCGCCGGCATTCTGGAGATTTTGGTCTGCAATGCCAGAGATGGTTTCAATCCGCTCGTCCATGATTGCCAGTGCGCGCTCCTGACCTTGGACAGCCGCAACGAGGTGGTTTGAGATTGCGCTGATCTCGTCAGAGACAGCAGAGATTGTATGGAGTGAGCTGGCAGTGTCAGCAGTCAGTTTGACGCCTGTCTGAATGATAGAGCTGGTGTGTGCGACCATCTCGGTAGCATTTTGGGCAGCTTCAGCGCTCTTTTCGGCAAGGTCTTTGACTTGGGCTGCCACGATAGCAAACCCTCTTCCAGCGCTTCCGGCACGGCTTGCCTCGATGGAGGCGTTGAGGGCGAGGATACTGGTCTGAAATGCGATATCTTCAATCACCTTGGCTATTTTAGTTATTTCCTCGGCGTTGTCATGGATGTTGTCCATCGCGCCAGAGAGAGAGGTCATATGCGTGTTTGCGTCCTGGATGCACTGTGCGATTTCTGATGTTTTGCTGCGAGTCTGGCTGGTGCTTTCTGAGACGCTGCTCAATTGTTCTTTTACATGCGATATTTCACAGACCAGCGCCTCTGTAGAGAGATTTTGTTCCACGGAAGCCTCATGTAACTGGCTGGACTGTCCATTTAGCTCATCGGACATATGGGCAAGCTGTGATGTAGCGTTGCGAAAGCCGGTGATAGTTTCATTCATAGATTGCAGAATGGTGCGCAGGCTGTTGCGAATCAAGGTGAAATCACCCTTGTAGTCTACCTGGGGGGTGACACAGAGATTGCCTTTTGCCATATTTGTCAGTACATTTTGAATATCTGATATGTAATTGTTGATACGCTCCACGGTGCTGCCCAGCGTCAGTGTCAGGATCTCCAGTTCGTCTTTGGTGCGGACCGGCGCCACTGTCGTATGCAGGTCGCCATTGGACAGGGATACCATGCGGGTTGTCACGCGTTTGACTGGGCGCGAGATAGAGCGTGCCAGATGCAGCACCATCAGAACAGACAGAACCAGCATTGTCAAAGTCGCAGCGATCGCAATAAACATGGCGCCGTTGATCGTATGGCTGTAATCCGCCTTGGGAATATGCAGGACCAAAGACCACTGTGTACCGCGGATTGGAGAAAATGCGACCAGAATTTGTTCTCCGTTAACCGGAAATTCTGAGGCGCCTGTCTCCCCGGCAGTGATTCGGCTGAGTGTCTCGGTATTTTCGCCGCCAATCTGGGATAGAGTGTTTCCGGCTAGAATCAGTGACTGGTCTGGATGTCCGGTAATATTGCCCTTGCGGTCAACCATATATGCTGTGCTGTGTTCCCCGATATTGATGCTGCTGATCACATCGTTGAGGGTGTCATATTTATAGACGCCCACGACATACAGTGACGTCTGACCGTTTTCTTTTACAGGCATACCCATGGTGATGCCTAGTTTTTCCTGAAAAACGGTAGAGGCGCTGGTGGTGAAATTGTCCGTTTCTTTTAGGAGTGCAAAAAAGTCATCGTCCAGACGCTGAGGCGCTCCGTCGATGCCTTGAACCAGATTTCCGTCTAAATCATACAGAGCAATGGTGTGCAGCTCATAGATCTCGGCAGTTTCTATTAAGAGTGCCTCCCTGTTTCTGCGGGTGGCTGCATCATCTGTGGTTGTATTTTCTAGCATGACAGTCATCATGCGGGAGTCTCCTGCAAGCGTCATCATGCGGTCTGCAAGCATATGGATGTTGGCCTCGACGGTTTTAGCCGACTGGCGCGCCATAGGCTGCAAGCTGTCCAGCAGGATGTTTGTTGCCAGATATTGCAGGGACAGTGCCATGATTCCGCAGCATACAATCACTAGCAAGAGGATATTTAAGGTGGTGCTTCTCAATATTCTTCCATTGAGGCTTCGTCTAGGCTTCCTAAGTTGGAAGCTGGTGTTGTTTCTGGTCACGATTTGTTCTCTCCTTATTGAATCTTTTCACATCTTTTTGCTTAACTCTTTTTCTGATGGGATAATGTGCTTTGACTTATAGTATATCACAGATGATGGCGGAAAGAAAGCCGTTTATTAGAAAGCGATTTTGATGAAAAAGCGATTTTCTTGGGAAAGATACTTGATTCTTAACGCATACAGACCGATATAAAATGTAGAGAAATCGTTACGGTAATAGGTGAATGGAAAACATTATAAAAATCATATAGAAATAGAGGTGGGGTATGAATATTTCTTTAAACAATCTAAGTACAAGTATGTTCTCGATCTTTACACAGAATAACGGCTATCAGCTCAAGAGCACAGAGGAGAAGATGGAGCGCATCCAGAAAACGCAGTCCCAGATTGATTTTTTTGAGGGGAAGAAAGCAGAACTCAAAGATATGCATTGCAATACGCTGGATGAGATTGCGGAGAAGCTGGCATTATACAACAATTATAACGATCAGATTGACGCAGTGAAAAAGCAGTTTAATTACGAACAGATGATGCACTGCATGGACGAGGCAGAGGAGCTTGGCAAGAAAATTGCCGAGGCAGCAGAGGAGCTCGAGCCAAAGACTGCCGAGGAGAGACGAGAGGAGCTTGTGAAGGAAGCGCTTGGCGTGGAGGATGAAGGAATCCTGGATGAGATGCTCGATGAACTGCCAGAGGACATATTGGAAGAAACACTGGATGAGATGCTCAAAGACAGCCAGGCGGTAAAGGAGGCATTGGAAGAAGAACTGCCGGAAATCGTGGAGCAGGAGAAGCTTACGGAAATGTATCTTGACAGACAGTATGCTCCGTTTGACGCCAAGGCATAAAAGGGGATAGAACTTCGTACATGCTGAGAGAAGAGAAAAAGGAAGAGGTAGTCAGATACAAAAATCCGGCAGAATATGAGAAATATATCCGAAAAACATATGAGTGCATGAAGGCGGATGCATATCAGGTGGAGATCAGTGAACGCCTGTATTACAGGGCAACAAAGGACAAGAAGATTGAACAGTGGCTTGAGGAGAATCTCAATCAGTTGTCGTATTGTATGGAGAGCCTGAGCAGTATTATCGCTGTCACAGGGGGATGTCTTGTCAGTTGTATCTGTCATATGAACAATTACAATAATATCAGCACTGAAATCTTTGCATCAGACAAGCTCAGCGAGATGGGGCAGCTCTGTGAGGCACATACCTGCCGTTCGGTTATCAGAACAACGAATGTCAATGAGATCGAGGAACAACTGCATTATAACAGTATATTCTGGACATCTGAGGCGGAGAGCGCAGGGTTTAAGGCAAAAGCATAGGAAAATTAAAATCAGGGAGGGATGAAGGATGAGTACTATTTCGGCGGGAACACCCGTTGTTGCAGAGAGCGTTGCTACTTATTATAATACGTCCAAAAGTAAAGGAACAAACGAAAGGAAAGAAGAGATCTCCGTATCCAGGAAAGAGGAAACCAAGGAGACGGAGAAAAAGACAAAGGTTGGCGGCAGGACAATCGGAGAACCGGCGCTGAGTGAAAATGCCGCAAAGTATTATGCGGAGCTCAGGAAAAAATACGGCAATCTGGACTTTATTCTCGTGAGCAGGGATCAGAAGGAATTTGCCAAGGCAAATGCATCGAAATATTCGAATACGCAAAAGATGGTCGTGCTCATTGATGAGGATAAAATCGAGCGCATGGCGGAGGATGAGGACTACCGCAAGCAGTATGAGAG
>CAMWJQ010000054.1 GCA_947174615.1 uncultured Lachnospiraceae bacterium | reverse complement strand
TGGGGTGGCGGACTATGATGCCCTTCTTGAAAACAATGGAATTTTGGTTACGCGCGACAGCGAAAATCTGATGAAGCTGCTGCATCACATGGATTTGTCTGTGGGTGATACGGTCACACTGCAAAGTACGGAGGGCATAACCAAAGATTATACAGTGATGGGATTTGCGGATTATGTGCATGGCATGGGGACGTATAAGGAGTTTGTTCTGCCCGAGGAGGAGCTGCACAGATTATATTCGGATATTGAAGATTTTACGAATTATATCTGTATCCATGCAAAGCACGTTTCGGATACACAGCGGCGGGCAATCTATGCGTTGTTGGATGACCCGAGCATGGAGCTTAGCACGCTGGAAGATGCCACCGCATTCGCAAAGGATCAGTTGGACAAAATGATTTTGATGATGTATGGTGCGGTTTGTTTTATTGGCTTATTTGCACTGATTAACCTGATGAATACACTGATGACAAATCTGCTGGCGCGGCAGCAGGAGTTTGGAATCCTGCAGTCGGTGGGCATGACGGGGCGCCAGCTTTCGCGCATGATTTCTGCCGAGTGCCTCTGTTATGTAGGGGTAACGATCTTGATTACGTTTTTTGTCGGCGGTGCGTGTGGATTTGCAGCGGTTCGGCTGTTTAACCAGTTTGGGCTGTTCGGAAAGCTGACCTATCATTATCCAGTGGCGCCGCTGCTGATTTTTGCGGTTGCGCTGTTGGCGGTCTATGGAGTGTTTTCGCTGACGGCGGTGCGCTATGTGCAGAGGCAGCCGCTGGTGGAACGGATTAAAGTGATTGAATAAGGGAGATTGAATCACGGTGATGTGCTGGATTTTCCGACAGTTCCTTACATGAAAAGTTTTCTCCATAGCGAAAATAGTTTTTTGTGAGGGGAACTACACGTAATGGTAGTAGTTCCCCTTTCTGATAAAAAAGTAAACTGTGACAATCAATGCGAGCAATTCCGCTGCCACGATGGCAAGCCATATGCCGTCAAGACCCAGTAACAGCGGGAGAAGCAGCACTGCCGCGACTTGGAAGAGAAGTGTCCTCAGGAAAGAGATGGCGGCGGAGACCACGCCGTTTCCGAGTGCTGTGAAGAAGGCGGAGCCAAAGATGTTGTGTCCCATAAACAAGAAGGATACAGAGTACATCGCCAGCGCCCGTCTGGTCAGTGCTGTCAAATCAGCATCGTAACCGACGAAAATCTGTGCTAGTGGCTTTGCGGTAAAGACAGCCAGAATTGTCAAAACAGCATTCCAGAGCGCAATCAAAAAGAGACTTTTACGAAACAGCCCTTTTAGTTCCGTATAGTTTCCGGCGCCGTAGTGATAGCCAATCACAGGTGCGCTGCCGATGGAGTAGCCGATAAAAATTGCCGCAAAGATAAAGCTCACATACATAATGATACCGTAGGCGGCGACGCCGTCCTCACCGATGTAGCGCATGAGCTGAAAATTGTACAAAATATTTACTAACGACATGGAAATATTTGTCATCAGCTCAGAGGAGCCGTTGATGCAGGTCTTTCCTAAAATATGTGCGTCAAGCCTGGTTTTTACAAGCCGCAGTCTGCTTGTGTTGGGTCTTAAGAAATAAATGAGTGGTATTAATCCGCCAATTAGCTGACTTGCTGCAGTGGCAGCCGCTGCGCCGGCGATGCCCCATTGAAAAACTGCGATAAACACAAAATCGAGCGCCATATTGGTTACGCCGGCGGCAATTGTGACGGCAAGACCAAGCTGCGGGCGCTCTGCTGTGACCAGAAAGCTCTGGAACACATTTTGCAGCATAAATGCAGTGAGGGTACACAAAATAATGCGCCCGTATACAACACAGTTGTCAAGCATCTCGCCCGTGGCGCCGAAAGCAGCCGCAATCGGCCGCAGGAAGAGAAGCCCGGCAATCGTCAGTAGGATGCCGCTTCCAATGACGACGTAGACCATCATGGAGAAATACTGGTTTGCCTTGTCTGGTTTTCCTTCACCGAGTGATTGTGATACAACGGCGCTGCCGCCTGTGCCAAACATAAATCCGACAGCGCCCATAATCATCAAAAAGGGCATAATCAGATTGACGGCGGCAAACGGTGTTTTTCCTACATAATTTGATACAAACAGACCATCGACAACACCATAGATGGACGTAAAGATCATCATGACGATGGAGGGAAAGACGAACCGCAGCAGCCGCGGGGTGGTGAAATGGTCTGATAACTGAATTTTCATTCTGGTAATCCTTTCTTTTAATTGTATCCTTATTTTTTCTTTTGGTCCGTTTTGAAAATCTGACTGGATTGGCTGCGCAGGCAGTCATGGTATTTTGCGGTGAGCCGAAGTAGCTGCGCTACCTCCTCTGGAGGCATCTGGGAAATCACTTCATTTTCCATAGCAATCACAGGTGTGATTTTCTCTTTCATAATCTGTTCCCCTGCTGGAGTCAGAAAAATAAGCATTTCGCGTCCTTTTCCAGACTGAAAACGCAAAAATCCCTCTTTTTCCAGTTTGTGTATGGCAGAGTGTATCGTTTGCTTGCTGGTAAATGCGTAATCGCAGATATCCCGCTGGCAGCAGCCATCACCGAGTGCAGCGATGGCATAGAAGATGTCAAAAACACTGTCGGACATGCCGAGTCGGACACAGATGTCGTGATAGAGCTCAGTGAATGCTTTATTCAGTCGGTTCAGTTCGTTTTGTTTTGATATAGGCTGCAATATCATCACGCAATACTCCTTTCAAATAAGCGATGGTAATATTGGAACTTGGTGCGCGGACGTGATTCGTTCAATATTTTAAATATATGTTTGCCGCGAAAATAAGTCTGATTTCATACTTGTTATTTTAGTCCGAAATTGGACTTGTGTCAAGAAGTATTTTATTTGTATACAAGATGAATCAATGAGTGAAACAAAATTCTACAAAATTGATATTTTTGACGATTTTTATGATTGAATCTTAAAGAGCGTATTTACTGTATTGCATAAAATATGTATTATATGGTAAAATATCGGCGTATCAGTGCATATTTCTACGAAGAATATACAGTGCGAGGGGCAGTATAAAAAGAGACTGTACATTATTGTCTGCACCCGGATTCGCAGCATTATGTAAAAATGGGGGATTTTTAATGAGAGCGAAGAAATTCAAAGAAAGCAATAAGCTGCAGAAGCGCAGCATCAAGCAGATTATCATTCGGTATGTGACACAGATGTCGATTTCTCTAGGGGTGATATTGGTCATACTTATGATTGTGGCGTCGCTGCGTTCGACATCTTCTGTGCTTCATGATAATCTGCGGATCGCAGCCCGGATATCCGCGCAGAATATTAGCTCCAACATGCATTTATTGGTGGATAGGATGGACAATCTGGCACAGAAACCAGAGTGGTCGGACACCGGCATGACGAAAGAGGATATGCAGCAGCTCATTGACCAATGTGAGGAGCGGGTGGAGTTTGTGTGGATTGCTGCCTATGACACTGCAGGGGCGAAACTGTACGGGGACATCGAAGCACCAGCATCCATTGCAGAAAAAGACTACTATGACTATCTGGTTCGGACACAGAACTTGACGATCGGGATTCCGGTACACCAGGACGGACTTTGGCAGCTTGGCGTGGGGATTCCCATTCTGGACAAAGACGGCGAACTGCTCCTATATTTGATAGGAAGCTATAAGTATGATATACTCAATGATGTGCTGTCAAATATCAATATCGGAAACAAAGGTATCGCATATATTGTGGATGGGAGTGGAACTATTATTGCGGACAAAAATATGGCGAATATGGACAAAGAGAGGAACCTGTATGAAATGTATACCTCTGCAGCCAGCCAGCGAGCGTTTGATGCCATGCTGGACTTTCGAACGGATTCGACTTCGGCGTACCTGAAAGGGGTTCATCACTATATGGCATATTCACCGATTGCGGGTACGAACTGGACTCTTTTGATTGCCGCACCGGGTGCTGATTTCCTTGGAACATTGATATGGTCGGTGGTGCTCAGCATTCTGATCATTATCGGGCTGCAGATTTACACTACAAAACGAACTGTTCAGATTGCAGAACAGATATCTGGTTCTCTTTCTCATGCGACAGACCGGCTCGCACTGCTCGCAGCAGGAAATCTCAAGGAGGAGGTGGTCTTTGCGGACAACAATCAGGAGGCAGAGATTCTGACAACCGCACTCTCGAGCACGGTTTCTAGTCTTTCTACATATATTGACAATATCACAGGTTATCTGGGACTGCTTTCATCAGGAGACTATTCCATGCAGGTTGAGGGCGTTTTTGACGGTGATTTTGCTGCGATTCGTGAGGCAATGGCGATGATAGCAGATGCGTTAAATGAGACGATGCATCATATTCAGCAGGCATCGGAGGCAGTTAGAAACAATTCGTTGGAGACGACAGCATATGCTAAAAAGCTGTACGACGGTTCGATTGAGCAGTCCGACGCGCTCAACCGCCTGACTGGAAAAATGGAGCTGATTACGAATAAGACAGATGAAATCGATGACAATGCACAGCGTGTCAAGGAGAGTGCAGGTGCAGCCAAAGAGCGTGTTGATGAGGGGCAGAGGCAGATGAAAGATATGCTTGAGACAATGGACAGCATTCACAGTGACATGCAGGAAATCATTACCATCAGTCAGTTGATTGAAGATATTTCCTCACAGACAAGCCTGTTGTCGTTGAATGCTTCGATTGAGGCTGCGCGTGCCGGGGAAGCCGGGAAGGGTTTTGCAGTCGTGGCACAGGAGATCGGGCAGTTAGCGCAGCAGACTGCGTCGGCTTTGGAAAAGACAGGGGAGATTATCGGAAAGGCGAGCGCGTCAATAGATCAGGGAATGAAAATGGCGCAGGACACAGCAGAGTCCTTCCGTAAGGTTCATCAGGCAACCAATGAATTTACGGAGATTTCCGAAAATCTGATTCAGATTACGTTACAGCAGAAGGAGACAATTGACACGGCATCGCGGGAGGTGCAGACGGTGCTTACTATCGCAGATACGAACCAGCAGTTTGCGAGGGAGACAGACGAGACGGCTGCAGTGTCTATGAGGCAGGTGGAGGAGCTGGAACAAATTGTTTCCATGGTGAAGCTGAGGGGATAAGAGACATCTTATTCGATGAAGTGTTTATGAACAGTGCGTGTATGGGTGGAAAAGTAAAATTCCTAAGTACAGATGACGAAGTGTTCATCAGATTTGGAGATCAGTATTTGTCAGGAGGGTGAATTCGGTGAAGCATATATACAGGAAAATAATAGTCATATTAACAGCGTTTGTGATCGCGGCGGGTGCGCTTGCGGGATGTGGCAGCACAAAACGGCTCAAGGATGGGTTTTACACCGCTGAGATGTCGGACTTTTCCCATGGGTGGGAAGAATATCTGATTATACAGGTCAAGAACAATAAGATTGTAGCGGCTGAATTTAATGCCAGAAACGAGAGCGGATTTATCAAGGCGTGGGATAATACTTATATGAAAGATATGATGCCGATATGCGGTACTTATCCCAATGATTATACGCGTGCGTATGTACAGCAGTTGATTGACGGTCAGGCAGAGACAGAGGTTGATGCAATAACAGGCGCGACAAGTTCAGGGAAGAATTTTGAGAAGCTGGTTGCCGCAGTACTCGAACAGGCAGAAGCAGGGGATTCTGTGACAGTGCGTGTGGAGTGAGAACAGCCGTTCAGGTAGGACGGCTGTTCTCACATACGATATTTTTCAAACACAATGAACGTATTTGACGTATTTTTCAGGCAAGCTCAAATTTCTGCACCATTTTATTTAGGAGGTCGGCTTGTGTTGCAAGCTCGTCGGAGGTTGCTGAGGTCTCCTGTGATGCAGCGGAATTGTCCTGTATTCCGCGGGCAATTTCGTCGATCCCGACACGCAGCTGCTCCATGCTTTCTGCCTGTACAGCTGCATTTCGAGCAGTTTTTTTAATCATTTCATTAACATGATCAACAGCGTTCACAGAGTCCTTTAACGCATTCATGGCATCTGTGGCAATGCTGCTTCCTCTGGTGATTTCCTCCATGGAAGTTTCAATCAGGTTTCTGGTTGAGCTTGCAGCCTTCGCACTTTCCATTGCAAGCTTGCCAATTTCATCTGCCACGACGGCAAAGCCTTTTCCTGCCTCACCGGCGCGCGCTGCCTCGATAGACGCGTTGAGCGACAGCAGGTTTGTCTGGTCTGCAATCTCCTCGATTGTCTGGATAATGCCGACAACCTGTTGGGAAGTCTTGCGGATTTCTTCCATTGCATCCATCATCATTGTCATCTTTTCCTGATTCTGTTCAATCATGGCAGTAACCTTGACAGTTTCTTTGGCGGAAGCTTCGGCGTCGCGGTGGCTTTCCTCCACATGGTCTGCAACGGTGTTTGTGGTTGCTGCGAGCTCCTCCACCGATGCGGCCTGCAATTCTGCACTTTCTGCGAGCATCTGCGAGGCAGTGGCAAGCTCAGAAGCACCCACGGACACGCGTTCGGAGCTGGTATTGATGCCTGCCATCACGTCATTCATGGAAGATGAAATGTTGAGAAGGGCAGTCTTTATTTTTTGGAATTCGCCGACATAATCATTTTTCAGCGTGATGCGTAGTTTTCCGTCAGCCATCTGCGCAAGCACTTCGGCAGTTTCATCAATATAGACAATATACTCTTTTAATCGGCTGACCGTTTTTCCGATGGATTCGCCAAGTTCTCCGATTTCGTCCTCTGAGGTGATGTCGAGCTGGACGTCCAGATCTCCGTCCGCAAGCTGCTGGGCGGTATGGTTGAGCGCTAAGATTGGTTTTGTCAGGCTGGCTGCGCTCTTGCGGATGCTGACTGCGATGAGTACAATACCGACTGCAAAAAGGATAACCAGAGCGATAATCATTGCAATCAGGAGGGCATAGTACTCCGACAGGGGCAGGCTGCTGAGCACGAGGTAGCCCGTGTCTCCGACAAGCTCCAGAGAGCCGTATTTTGTCACGCCGTCTGCCTTATACTTCAGAAATTCGCTGTTTTTTGACATGACTGCATCTACGACATTGCCTGTTAGATTTATGTCCTTGATATTTTTTTGGGTATAATCTTGCTGGGGGTGATACAAAAATGTGCCATTTTCAGACAATAGCAGGATATATCCGCTGCGCCCGATTTTGTATCCGCGCATAATGTCAGTCATATGGTCGAGGGAAATGTCCATACCTACTGCGCCAAGTATGTCTCCTGTGGCATCGTCATAGACTGGCGCCGCAGCGCTCAAAATCGTTTTTCCGGTTGAGGAATCTATGTAGGGCTCGGTCAGAATGGTTTTCTTTTCGGTGATGCATCCGTACCAGCCGCGTCCGGTGATATCCCAGCTCTCGTCACTGACATAGCCGTCAGATTGTGCCAGCGCACTTGCGTCGAGGTCGGAGAGCCAGACTGCCATGACATTTTTTGTGTCTGTGTTTGCGATGCGGATGAGATAGTCCATGACAGTGTCCATTTTCTCTGCCTCAAGAATATCATCACCGGGTTTTATTTCGTTCATAATGTGTTTGATATCGGGGTTAGCAGCCAGCTGTTCCACGCCTCTTGTATACTGATCGATAAAAGCTGTTAGCTGGTTTGATGCTGCTTTGGATTCCAGCGTAAGCTCCTTTTCCTTGGAGGACATGATCGTCCATGCGACCATGCAGATCGCAACGGCTGCAACTATCAGAAAGACAAGGATGACGCTCTTGCCAATCTGGGTCATAATTTCATCTGCAATCCGCTTTCGTGTGGCAGGTGTTTTTTTGTTTTGTTGGTTCATAGGAAACCTCCTTTACGGTTTGGCTGGGATGATTGGGGCGCAGTCTGATGCTGCGCATCCAAATGATACATGTTTGAAAAATCATTCCCATCATCTGCATAACGGCGATTCAGTGTCGTATTGACCATTTTGCGTGATAGGTTCGCCAAATTCAGGCTACATAGCCCACTATGTGCGCTTCATTTGGCAAATCATCTGTAAGATGATTTAATTTTCCCCAATTGTGACGTGCATCTGACAGAAAGCATTTTCCAAACAAGCCCTGGTACTTCATCCAGACAGAAATTAGAGTTGTGAGCTGCATGGTTCGTGCCAGCGCCAGGCAAAATTTCGACGGCGATGCGGCGGAGCGTCTGGAAATTTTAACGATGCAATGGTGCGAAACAGACGGTTCACGATTCTGATTTTGGTCTGACAGATAAATAGTGCGGTGAAGCACAAATAACAGTGAATACAGCACCTGCTATTTGCGCCAGTACAGAGGACCAGAACAGTCCTTATGGTGTTGTCAGTCAGAAATACCACCGCATTGCCTCCTTCCTCCACCTTGTCCTGACACAAATATCAGGCACTGTTTTTCACCGTTATTTAGGCAATGCTGTACTAGAGCGTGTCGGAAAAATCATTCCCGTCATCTGCACGCCCCAATTTGCGCGATATTTGCGCCAAATTCAGGTTACATAGCCCGCTATGCGCCCTTCATTTGGCACAAATCTCCCACAAATTGTGACGCACATCTGACGGAAAGCATTTTCAAAACACGCTCTAGTACAGTGAAAATTAAGTTTTGAATAGTTTAGCGCAGAATATTTTTCTGAGAGTGCTGCTTCACAAACGCAGGCGCGGCGGTGGCTGCGTCGAGGCTTGGGGAGTAGCGCTCTCAGGAAAATAGGCAAGTCAAACTGCCAATTACTTAATATTCACTGTATTAGTTCTCGGGAAAGAAAAAGTTTTTATGGAATCGCTGCGTGTCATAAGTCTATTGTATCGCTGTTTCGTAGACAATACAAGGCATTCTTTCATGTTTTTACAGACGATCTTTGTGGTTAAAAATGGTTGATTATTCTAAATTTTCATGATACCATAGAGCATATATTTGTGGCGGTTTAGATAAAATCATGCAAGGAACAAGGAGGAAAAATGATGGTAAAAGGACATTCCGCAGGGAAGGGACTTTCCGATGAAAAGGTGATTGTTGTTGACTTTGGGGGTCAATATAATCAGCTTGTGGCACGGCGTGTCAGGGAATGCAATGTGTACTGTGAGATTTATTCGTACAGGACTGATATTGAACAGATTAAGGCGATGGCACCCAAGGGTATCATTCTGACAGGGGGACCCAATAGCTGTTACGAAAAAAATGCGCCCACATGTACAAAGGAGCTTTTTGAGCTGGGGATTCCTGTTTTAGGGCTTTGTTATGGTGCGCAGCTTATGATGCATATACTTGGCGGTAAAGTGGAAAAAGCTCTGGTAAAGGAATACGGAAAGACGGAAGTAGCTGTGGATAATGAGAGTTTGTTGTTCAAGAATGTCCCTCAAAAAACAACGTGCTGGATGAGTCATAATGATTATATTTCACAAATAGCGCCCGGATTTCAGATCAGTGCGCACACGGCAGACTGTCCCGTAGCAGCGGCAGAGTGTTCAGATAAAAAATTGTATGCCATGCAGTTTCATCCCGAGGTGCTGCATACGGTCGAGGGAACGAAAATGATTCACAACTTTGTGCGGGGTGTCTGCGGCTGTGCGGGCTCATGGCGGATGGATTCCTTTGTGGAGGAGTCTGTGCGGTACATTCGGGAAAAAGTAGGAGATGGAAAAGTGCTTCTTGCGCTGTCTGGCGGTGTGGATTCCTCAGTGGCAGCAGGTTTGCTCTCCAGAGCAATTGGCAAACAGCTTACCTGCGTTTTTGTAGACCATGGTCTGCTTCGCAAGAATGAGGGAGACGAGGTCGAGGCAGTTTTTGGCTCCAATGGGGACTTTAACTTGAATTTTATCCGCGTCAATGCGCAGGAGCGGTATTATGATAAACTGGCAGGAGTGACGGACCCTGAGAGCAAGAGAAAGATTATCGGAGAAGAGTTCATCCGTGTGTTTGAGGAGGAGGCCAAGAAAATTGGTGCAGTGGATTTCCTTGCGCAGGGAACGATTTATCCCGATGTGGTGGAAAGTGGTCTCGGCGGTGAGTCGGCTGTGATTAAGTCGCATCATAATGTGGGCGGTCTGCCGGATTATGTCGATTTTAAGGAGATTATCGAGCCGCTTCGGGATTTGTTTAAGGACGAAGTGCGCAAGGCTGGGCTGGAACTAGGCATTCCTGAGAAATTAGTTTTCCGTCAGCCGTTTCCGGGTCCAGGGCTTGGTATTCGGATTATTGGGGAAGTTACGGCAGAGAAGGTGCGGATTGTGCAGGATGCGGATGCGATTTACCGCGAGGAGGTTGCGAAAGCTAGACTGGACAGGAGCATTGGGCAGTATTTTGCGGCGCTGACGAATATGCGGAGCGTTGGCGTTATGGGGGACGAGCGGACTTATGATTATGCGGTGGCGCTGCGTGCGGTGAATACGGTTGATTTCATGACGGCGGAGAGTGCGGAGGTACCGTGGGAGGTGCTGCAGACAGTGATGAGCAGGATTATTAATGAAGTCAGGGGGGTTAATCGGGTGCTTTATGATTTGACTAGTAAGCCACCGGGGACGATTGAGTTCGAATAGTCGGAGCTAAGCCGCAAAGCCCGTAAACACTAGGGTTTGGCGGCTTTTTCTCTTTCTCATTGCATTACGATTGCATTTTTCTATTCAACCTCTCTGTGATAGATTGCGGTGTGCTGATTGCTTGTGTAATCTGCAATGCTGTGTGAAGCGGGTGTGTATGTCAGCACGCCCGTTAATTTATTGGCAACTTCAAGATTGCTGTTCGGGTACAAATGCCCGTATGTTCCTAAAGTGGTCTGTATCTTCTCATGCCCTAGACGCTCTTTAATCAAAAGCGGGTTTTCTCCCATGCTGATTAAGAGGGAAGCGTGGGAATGTCGTAACGCATGGATTTTGATACGGTGTACGCCTGCAAGCCCGGCAAGTTTCTCTAAGGCTCTTGGAAGCGTGTGCTTACTGGTCGGAATACTGTTGTAGCTCAACACCAGATCGCAGCCTTTCAGTACCTTTTGCTGAACCTCACGCCACGCCTGCAATTCCTTTATGGTGTCTGTGTCGATATAGATTGTGCGGACGCTTGCCTGCGTCTTTGGCTCGACAAACTTGTAATCGTCCATTGATTTATAGTACAGGGTTTTTGTAATGCTTAAAAGCCCCGTTTCAAAATCAATATCAGACCATTGCAGGGCGGCGGCTTCGCCTATCCTCATGCCTGTCATAAACAGTACCCAAAAGGAAATGAAAAGGTAGTGTTCGTAATAATCGCCCTTGTAGAGCAGGGAAATCACTTTCTGAAATTCCTCCAACGTCCAGAAGTCAACCTTTGTCTTTTTGCTTTTAATATTACCTATCATGCGTGACGGGTTCTTTTTCGCAATCCCCAGAACGATAGCCCGGTCAAATGCGATAGAGAGCATACCCTGTACGATACGGATATAGTTTGGGCTGAACTCTTTTGCCAGTTCCAGTTGCCAGTTCTGCACATTGATAGGCTCTATCTCGTCCGTTGCCATTTTGTAGAAGTATGCGAAATGCTTCTGAATGGTGGAACGGCGGTTCAAGTAGGTGCTTTCCTTTACCTGTGTTTTGTACCACGGCAGGTAAGTTTCTTCAATGAACGTCTGAAAAGAAATCGTTTCTTTTTTTGCAGTCAGTTCTTCGGTGGAAGTGAGGACAAGTTTTGAGTATTCCTCCCTTGCTTCCTTTTTTGTCTTAAAGCCGCTTCGGTATTTCTGTATCTGTTTACCTGTTATCGGATTGTAGCCTAAGTTTGCTCTAAAATAATAAGTTCCGTTATCTGCTTTCTTAATTGGGTCTTTCGCCATAATCTCACTCCTTACATAGATGTGCAAGAAGTACATTCAGCCTGCCCGTCTTGAAATCTGATACCCAATAATTCCTCCACGGCTTCCCTCGGTACACGGTCTAATTTCCGGGACTGGTAGTATGTATGCCCTTTGGAAATCATAAGTTTTTTCGCTTCCCTTATAATGTCAGCCGCAAAAGAAGTCCCATAACCCAGAGCAATTAAATCTTTTTTGGTTACGGTTATCATAGCCCTCCTTTCCTAGACCAGATAATGAAACCTCAATATCTTGTCTACGATCATAACAGATTTTCAGCAAAAATGCGCTATAAATTTTATTATTTTTCAAAAAAGTTGAGTAAGACAGGCGAAACGGACGGCTTGGCAGCTCCACGGGACTTGCACCCCTCTCATTCTTATGAGTAGCCGTGTCATACGGGTGTATCATTATGCCAATGTGCGGGTCATGGCGGCGGCAGTTTCCACTTTGCCGCCTGCGGTTCACTGATAATAAATCGCTCGCCCCTTGCCGGGGGTCGTGGCGTATCAGCCCGCAGGCTCGCCGCACATTGAACGTGTCCGTTTGCCCTATGCTGCGCCGTGCGCTTTCTTTGTCAAAGTGCCGGGGCTTGTCAGCCCGCAAAGGCACACCATGAAGATGTGCTTTTGCGGAATGGCAGGAAACAGCGGGCGGTCAGCCCGCCCGTGCTTTTGGCTCTCTTTTGTCCTTTCCTTTAAGCAACCTTAAAGGTCATTACCGTAATAATCAGCTTGGTTTCCAGTCTGCGCCGCAGCTCCACGTCAAGCCACGGGTGGGGGCAGCCCGTTTCGTCATACATGGTTCGTGTTGACAGTGTGTTGATGTAGCCCTCGTAATACTTCAACACGGTATTCATAGCGTCAACGTCCCCGGAAACAGCCGACACAATCACGGGGTAAGGGAGTAAGCCCTTGCCGCCCTGTATGTGCGGCGTGTTGGCAGTCGTTTCATTCATCAGCATTTACCTCCATGAATTTTTTTAATTCCTGTAAAGAGCTTGTCCGGCGGTAGGCTACCGTCCGGCGTACAAGGTTCAAGTGCGCTGCGATCTCCGTGTCGCTCATTCCCAAAAAGTAATACAGCAGGACGATTTCAAGCCTGTCCTGCGGCAAGGTCTTTAGTGCTTCGGCTAAAAGCTCGTCCGCAACGGAAATTTCAAATCCCCTCGCTTCAAAGTGGTATGTATCTTTGAAATACTCGTCCCATATGACGAACTGTGCAAGCGTTTCCGGCGGCAGCATGGAAAAAGGTATCTCATGCTCCCTAAGTACGCTCATGCGCCTTTGGTAGTCGCTGCTTTCGTTTTTCAAAATGCGTTTGCAGTATGCGTCAAAGGTATGCTGCTTGTGTTTTTCTTTCGGGTCGGGCTTCATGCTTCCACCTCCCCATGCCTGCGGAAAAAGTTTTCCCTTTTTTGTCCTCCTGTTATTACTACGCACTGGAAAGA
>CAMWJQ010000053.1 GCA_947174615.1 uncultured Lachnospiraceae bacterium | reverse complement strand
GAACTTCTGTCAATGCACCTTCTGCTGTCTGCACTGCACTGATACCATCTTCTGCGTTCAGAGAAGCCTGTGTAAGTCCTCTGATCTGTTTTCTCATTTTCTCGGAAATTGAAAGACCTGCTGCATCATCTGCTGCTCTGTTTACCTTGTAGCCTGATGATAACTTCTCTGTAGATTTATTCAGAGATCCCTGTGTGATGCTTAACATTCTGTTAGAATTCATTGCTCTAAGATTGTGCTGAACTACCATAAAATATACCTCCTTGTTATACAGCCCCAAATATCCTTATCCGGGGTGTGCCGCAGGCAAATCCTTTTCACCTGTTTTTGTGGCACCTGTTTTTATATTTTTATTCAGTTGTATTTGCAGCGGTTTGATACACTGCGATCTATCACACTTAATATTCATTCCAAATATTAAGTTGTAATCTTAATATAATAAACCAAAATCTGTCACCGGCCGCGCGCCTATTCTATAGAACCTTTGCAACATTCCTGGTTATTAGCGATGATAAAGTTTTATGATTAACATAATATCTTTCATCTGTTATTATTCTACACCATAACTTTTTAAAATGCAAGTACTTTTTAACTTTTTATGTCAACTTTTTTCAGCCATATGATTTTACGCGCTTCCAAACATGCCGCCTCAGCGGCACAAACAATCCATGAAGAATCGCTGCACCTGCGATTCTTCCGTGTGAATTTCTCCACAACATAAAAGAGCAATCTTTCGATTGCTCTTTTACCCGTTGCTGTTTTACCATTTCACATTTCACATATTATTTTCCAAACAGGCTTGCGAGCTGCTCCATGCCTTCCATGTTTGCAGAGGCTTCCTTGTTTGCTTCCTGAATCTGAATATATACTTCCTTGCGGTATACCGGCACCTCCTTGGGTGCGCTGATACCTATTTTAACCTGCTCGCCTTTGATGTCGAGCACTGTGATCTCAATATCGTTATTGATCATCAGGGCTTCGCCCTTTTTTCTTGATAGTGCCAGCATATCTTTCCCCTGCCTCCTTTTGTAGCCTTATGCCGTTTGATTATGCCTGTACTGCCTTCTGTGCCATCAGCTGATCATAAATCGCATGCTTCACGCCATAGGCGTCATCATCGCTGATCAGCTGTACTGCCTTGCGGTTTTCCACACTGACAATAATCGGCGCTTTGAGGTTTACGGTGGTCTTGGTGATATCCTTGGGCACTGTCACGGTGACAAACATTAAGATATTTTCGCTGTCCAGATTATCTCCCAGCGGCTTCAAAAGATCGGCTGCAAAATTCGGACTGTATTCTGCCACGACAAGCGCCGGATTCATGACTGGCATGGCAAATGCGGGCTCCTGGAGGGATTGAAGCCACTTGATGCTTGACTCTACGCCCTTCTCCTCATTAAAGATTAATGTAAAATCCTTCAAGTCGGGAAATCCCAAAATGCCGTGGTCAAAACGGATAACTTTATCTTCCTCGATCGCAATTCTGCCAAATATTCTAGTATCTACTTCTACCATTGTACTCACTCCGTTCCAATCTATTAATTTATTACGCTTTTATCTGATAAAGTCGAGCAGAGAGGTCTGCATTACGTAGCTGATAGAGGACAGCGCTGCATTGTAGGTCATCTCGATACTCTTCAGCTGGATGACAAGATCCGTGTAATCTGCATCTTCATTGATGCTGACAAGCTCTTCAAAGTTCGTCTGCTCCATGCTCAGGCGGTTTTGAACCATGTCAAGCCTTGACATTCTCGCGCCGCAGTCAGTTTCTGCCAGCTGTACGCGCGCGGCGTATTCATCACAGTTCGATATCAGCTTGTCACTGCGGTTGCTGATCTTGTCGCCCACGCGGGTCATAGCCTCCTCCAACGCTTCCTTCTGCCGCTCAAGCAGCTGCTCATCCTCTGTACCCTTATATTTCCCGGACTCAATCAATTTTTTCACATCATTCAAGCTGTTTTCATATCTGGCATATTCCTCCAGCATGGAAATCACTTCCTGCATATCCCTGCCCATGTCATGCGTAAAAGCCTCATCAGCAGTCGTGTTGACGCGAAGTGTCTGGTTATTTCCGACATCATACTCGATAATCTGCTTGCCGTCCTTTGAAGGGTCTGTGAGAAAATTCTCGTTGTATACAAGCGTCTTATCCTTTCCTGATGCAGTCTTGCCTGCACGCTCCGTATAGAAGTAATGCACCGGATCAAGATCATTTTTCTTCCAGTTTGTCTTGTCATATGTCACACGCAGCTCTTTATCTGCCGGAAGCTCCATCAGGCGCTTAGCAATCTCATTTCCAAACAGCACTTCTCCAGTCTCTGCAATATAGGATATCGCATTCGGGTCTTTGATGACTGACAAATATGCATCGTTCGTTCCTGTCGGGAAGAAATTCTTCGGGTCGATCATCAGCGACGTCTTGAATTTCTGATCAAAAGTGACTGTATATTCACCGTCCGCATTCCTTTTGACGCTGCTTCCAATACTTGCAGTCTCCTTGGGAACAGTATTGTCATTGATAATCTTGATCGTGCCGTCCTCGTCAAAGGCTACCTTGACGCCTGCCGGCATTGCTGCGGCAGCCCCTGTGCTGTCCACAATGGATGTTGCCGCATCGGAATCTTTTCCCTGCGGAACCCTGACTTCTACGACAGCTCCTGTCGCTGCGTCTGTCAGCCTGACTACTGCTTGATTCGGCATAATAGATGTATCGATCGTCGTATATGCTGAGACAGATCCTGTTGTGAGGTTTGCACTGTTGCCGTTTACCCATGCATCCGACATATATCCGATATCAATGTTGGACTCGTACTCAGCCGGAACTACCGGCTTGCCGTCTGCATCCAATTTCTGTTTGATATCAATGTTATCATAGGCAAGCCGCTTTCTATATATATCATCGTCAAAAATGTCATCCTTGTTGACGCTGTCTGCCACCTGCTTGAAATTTCCCTCATTGATCGTGCTGAGATCGCCTGCATAGACAAAGTTAATTTTATCCAGACTGTTATTGTAGAACTGCTCTGTGATCCTGTTCAGTTCTGTCTTATCTGTCTTCAGACTCAGCGGCATATCCGTGCGGTAGCCTGTGAATACACTCCTGCCCGCACTGTCTGCATTTCCCGTAGAATAAATCTCATCAATCGCCATTTTCAGATTTTTGATGACCGCATCCCGGTCCTCCACCTTCATGTAATTGTTTTTCGCCTTGATGGTATCTTTCTTCACATCGCTCAATACATCCATTACCGTAGCAAGTGCAGACCGGGTCAGATCGAGCCAGCTGTCTGCATCCGACGCATTTTTCTCATAATACTGATCAATCTTGTCAAGCGTAGAGTTGAGTTTCAGGGAACGAATCGCGATGACCGGATCGTCGGAAGGTCTTGTGATCTTCTTGCCTGTTGACATCTGGTTCACCAGATTTTCCTGCCGGTATTTATTTGTATTCAAATTCCTAAGCGATGTGTTCTGCATCATCTTCGTCGTAATTCTCATTGCCATATCTTATTCCTCCTATACGCCGGTCTGCGTGATCAGTCTGTCATAACAGTCATTCAGTACGGATATCATCTTGCTCGCCAGATTGTAAGCATTCTGGAACTTAACCATGTTCGCAGCCTCCTCGTCGGAGTCCACACCGCTGACTGAGAAGCGGCTGTTTGCAATTGATTCCTCAATATCTGCATAAATCTCCTGAAAACTGTTAGCGCTGTTGGCATTCAGTCCCGAATCGCCCATCAGACAGATCAGAAAGCTCTGTGCACTGCAGCCTCTAAATGCCATGCGGTCCTTGTTCGTAGACAAATCCTTGAGATTATCCAGGATATCATACTTCGCCACGCCGTCTACCACACCTGTATGTGTAGCCATCGTTGTTGCATCATTCTGGATGGACTTCTCCACATTGAAATTTCCGGCTGTCAGCACATAGTAACCTGTATTTTTTGAGCTGTCAAAGCTTTTGTCATTGACAGAAGCCCCTCTCAGCGAGAACTGCCCGCCTGTCACTGCATTGTCCCCTGTAAAGAAGATGTCGCCCTCGTGTGTGTTTCCATTCAGATCCGTCGCGTTCTCCACGCCGTAAATCTCATTAAAATGATATGCATATTCGCGAACCCACTCATTCATCTGCTCAAGATAATACGGGATACCCTGATAATCAACCTGCTCGCCAATCTTTGCGCTCTTTCCCGCATAGGACGACGGCACCATTTTGGGATTCTTGGAGGTTTCCTCCGAAATCTTGAAAGTGTAATATGCCGCACCGGTCTCCTCATCCACTTCCATTGTAAAACTGTCATAATAAAACCGCTCACCGCTCAGTGTAATCTGACCGTCAGTCAAAGGAAGCGTACTCTTGGAAATATCTGCCAGATAGTCGGCAGTTGCCTTGACTGTAACAGTTCTGTTTATACCGTCAACGGACTGTATCGTTCCATGAAATGCCTCGTCATTGTTGCCGTCACGCATTTCATACAAGCCTTTGAGCTCTCCCCTTACATTCTGGGCGCCGATGCCAAGCTCCATCCCTGTATCCTTCCAGCACACGTCATAAAGCCCATCGACATCATTCTGGTTTGCCTTCTGCCAGGATGCCCTCGGCACACAGTCGAGCTGTCTGTAATCATTTCCGCTCACAAGCGTCTGACCGCCGGCAATCGTGACTGTGTATTCGTTGATATTCGCCTCGCTTCCGTCTCTCGATGTGATTGGACGTTCCTCGCACTTTACATCCACCACCGCGGAGAGCTGGTCAACCAGAAGATCCCGCTTGTCGCGCAGATCATTTGCCACGGTTGCGCCGTTTGCTTCCACCATATTGATCTGCTTGTTCAGGAGCGCGATCTGCTGTGCAACACTGTTAATCTCATCTACTTTAATCGCGATCTCATCATTGACGTCCGTCTGCATTTTCTGGAAATTGTTATATAAAATATTGAAGTACTCGCAGAGGTTTCCTGCTTTCCCGATAAACTGAAGTGCATAATCCGCCTCGTCTGCATGGTTTGAAAGGGAATCCAGCGCTGTATGCATTTCACTGAATATCGTACTGAAGCCTTTTATCTCATTGGTTCCTCTCTCATCTCTCAGATAATTCTCTATCACTGCACAGTAATAAGACTTCTTGTCAAATTCCCCGAGTTTGGAATTATTGTTCCAATACTTTTCATCATAATAGATATCCCGGACTCTCTCAGCGCCAAGGGTATCTACGCCGGCTCCAATACAGCCGTAGCTTGCAAAGGCGCGCATCGCATCCGATGCAGTCTGATTGATAATCTGTCTGGAATAGCCTACTGTCTCAACGTTTGCAATATTGTTCGCTGTCGTATTCAGGGCGGCGTTTGAGGCGACCAGACCTGAATAGGATATATTTAAACCCATGAATGTTGATGCCATAAATACTTTCCTCCATCTGTTTCTATGTACTATGCGCCCATACTCAACAGGGTGTCGAGCATAGAATTAATCACGTTGATATATCGGCTGGCTGCATTATATGCATTCTGATACATAATCATATGTTCGAGTTCCTCATCGGAGGATACACCGATAACGGTCTGGCGCTCATTGTCCGCCTGCTCGAGCGCAAGCTGCTCATACTCATACAAGCCCTGAAATACATAACCTGATGTGGATGCCTGCCGGATCAGGTCGATGTAGCAGTCCTCAAAGCTGCTGATATCCGTAGCCTTCGGATTCAGGTAGATGCCTTCCTCCTGAAATGCCTTTACAAACTTCTCGCCGATATTGAAATCAACAGAGCTCTCCTCCCTAGTAAATCCAAGCATCGCCGGAACCTGAACAAGCTTCTGGTTAATCTTGGCATTGGCTGCATTGTAGAGCGAATAGGGTGCGTTGGCATCCTCCTCAATATATTTCCAATATACGTTGGAAACCAGCTCTTCATCATCATTATATATCTCATAGAGCTTCACGCCCTGTGCTTTGAGCGTCTCTGCCTCGGCACTGCTAAGCACGACTTTTTCATAAGAGGCTGAGTTTGACTTCTGGAACATTTGCAGCGGAGAGCCGTCTGCATTACACAAATATTTGGTCTTCGGATCGCAGTTTTCAGCGAGCACCTCATTGACTTTTGTGACGATCGCGTGAACAATGTTGTCAAACTCTGCCTGTACGTTCATAATGATGGACTTGGAAATATTATCTTCATAATACTTTAAGCCTGCCTTCTCATTGTAAGCGTTCTCTTTGATACCGAGTTTTTCAAGCTTTATATCCGTGCAAAGGTTCACATCAAGGTCTGTATAATTTGCCACATGGTCACCCCTTGCGAGCAGAAGCGCCCTGAGCGCTCCAACATCTGTATTTGCCGCGGATGAAATCGTATCCTTGAGATTAAATACTGCTGCATTCTCATAATCCGGAACGCGGTTGCCCTTCGCATCGGTCTTAAATGTAAGCGTCTGGTTCCAATACGGCGTCACAAAGCCTGTTTCCTCATCTGTATAGATCTGCATCTCATACACATGACCTTCTGTAACAAAATCCGCACCATTGAAACGCACGGTCACGGAAGTGTTTCTCTCCTCCGTGTAATCAATGTTTCCGTAGCCTGAGAGCATATCGAGCAGCTGGTCGCGCTCATCGCGCAGGTCATTTGCGTGTTCCACGCCGCCGCACTCGATTTTCATGATTTCTTTATTCAATTCATAAATTCTATTTCCGATGGAATTAATATCGTTGACAGCATCCTTTACCTGTCTGTTAAGATTGTTCTGATATTCCTGAAAGGAATTGTAGACAGCAGATGCATTCTCCATGAAGCTTGCCGCCTTTGATACAAACATCGACATATTGACGGTATCACTGGGATCTTTTGCCAGCTCCTGCATCGCAGTCCACAGTCCTGAGACGGAGTTCTTGAAGGCTGCACCATCAAGCTCGCCCAGAATATCCTCGACTTCTAAGATGGCCGAGTAGGAAGCGTCATAGTAGGACATCCTGCCGTTCTCAAGACGGTATGCCCGGTCCATAAACATGTCTCTGACATGTCTGCACTCAGAGTATTTTGATCCTGTCCCTACCTGGAACTTGTATCCCCTGACCGAACTTCCTCCCTTAATATATGTCGTATCGGAATTTGCCACCTGCTGGCGGACATATCCGGGTGTATTCAGATTTGATAAATTGTGCGCTACAGTGTGCAGCGCATTCTGCGATGTGCGCAGCCCGCTATCGCCTAAATATAATGATCCAAACAAAGACATGGTATCTCACCTCGTGTTTTCGTCGTTATTGTTTCGCGTCGAAACCACCATGAAAGATACCAAGCGATTGTCCGTTTGTATATGCATTCTTTGAATAATTGGCTGTTTGCGGCGCAGACTTCACTGCTCGTATCATGTTGAGGTTAAAGTCTACCATCTCAAGCCGTTCTGCAAGGAGCAGCTGGTTTTTACCATTTGACTCCCTCAGCTTGTCTATGGTCTCCCTCAAGCGTTTCTGCACGTCCTTCAGCTTCTGCTGCTGGTCGGGCATTGATTCGAGCATCTGAATCAGGTCTATGAGTTTCAATGTTTCAACATCCCTGTTAACTACGTTGGCAATATCAGCCAGAAATTTATCTCTTTGCTTCTCCATCCCCTGGATTTTGCCTACGATCTCCTGTTCTTCCTCCATGATTTTGCCCAGGTTTTCGATGTCTCCTGCCACGATGGCAGAAGTCTTGCTCTCCGCGAGCGCTGCGACTTTCTCATACGCTGCATTCTCACTGTCGAGCACGTCGATCAAGTTTTCCAATAAGCTTGCCACCTATTCACCTCACTGTCATATCACGGCATTTACTTAAAATAGACCACTGTACTTCTCTAAGAGCTTTCCTGCAAAATCCTCCATATCGACCTCATAAGTGTCATTGTCTATGCGCTCCTTGATGGAGTTCACAAGATTCTGGCGCACATCAGGCGTTGCTGAGAGTGCCTTTTTTGCTGCGGAAGCATCCTGAGCAGTCGCTGAGAGTAAAAGCTGATCCTTGAAGTTTGCTCCTGTTGTCTTCTTTTCCTCAACCTTTGATAACTTTTTTGTTCCGTAGATCTGTTGGATCTGATTATAAGCATCTATACGCATACCGGACTCCTCCTTCCTAAAACTAGTCGAAAAAATTATGTTGATAGTTCTTTATATACATAATTTATCGGATTATTTTTCATTTACTTTATACTTATTTGAAATTTAATTCTGTAAACCGTATTCTCTCCGTTTACTCTGCGATGCGGTGCGCCGCCATAATGCCCCTGATCGCGCGGAAGATATACGGCTTTAACTCCTCGATGCCTACTGGCTCGCTGTAGAGTATCGCGCTGTAGCATACAGCTCCCACCAGCTCGATGATCATAAAGACCATCACTTCGGGATCTTTGAACTTTTCTTCATTCTGAAACATACTGTGGTAAACATCATAAAAGTCCACCTCGCTGTACTCGCCCGCCCCGATGAGCACGTTCTTGAATACCCCCCAGCTAAGGTTCTTAGAGATAAAGCCCAAAAGGATTTTATCCTCGACAAGCTGATTGATGATATTGTCGATCAAAAAGATGACGCGCTCCTCTAAGTCTGTGATCTTTGTCTCCTTGAGGGCGAGGTCTGCCCGACGGAATACCTCACCTGACTTGTGGGCAATCAGCTTGTTTCTGATGTCATATTTGTCCTTAAAATACAGATAAAAAGTCCCCTTCGCCACGCCGGCATTGTCCACAATGTCTGAGATCGAGGTCTTATGAATGCCTTTGCTGGTAAACAGTTTAAATGCTGTCTCCAAAAGGGACTCTCGCTTCATCTGTTTGTTTTTGTCTATTTTGCCCATTACCTGATAACCTGCGACCAGTCGCTGATGCCAATATACGCCTTTGCCCATGTATCGTAAATCGCTTCATTCGCCGTGCCAAGGCTGTCATACACAAGCTGCGACTGTCCTGACAGACGTGTGTCCACCTGTGGTTCGCTAAAGCTCAAAAGATAGATAATCTCCTCCACAAACGGATTCGATTTTGCCGCCGCATAGGACGCATAGAGCGCCGCCGCCTGTACATCCGTTCCCTGTGCGTTGGTCAGTCCTATCTCACTCAAAATTACATGCCGCACCGCACCTGACGGGCTGAGCATCTCCGGAGTCTGTAAATAATTCGTGAGCAGTGAGAGATTCTGGAATGTCATCATTTTGCCTGACGACACCTGCGCTGCCATGTAGCTGCCGCTCGGACATCCCGACATATCCCAGAACTTCGCATAGGTCAGCGGTACGGGATAGGGATGCTGCGCCACGCCCCAGTCAATATTTCCCTCACTTGCAGTCAGTGTATTGAACTTTGCCAGAAAATCTTTTCCGTCAATAAATTCATAGTATTCTTTATGACCGACAGGACGGTTTCTGTCCCAGTTCTGGTCAATACAGACGAATACATGTGCGTTTGCGTTCTGGCTTTTGACAGCGTTGTAGGCTACGCGGAAGGCTTGCGCATACTCTCTGATATAGCTGTCCCAGTCTATCCAGATCATATAATTCCAAGTACGGACATTGACCTCATTTCCGATAATAAAATTCTCGATCGTGGAGTTTGCAGCAACCTTGGACAGTTCAGAGGCAAGTGCATTGATTCCAGCCGGCTCAGACGCATTGAGCATGTAGTGCTGCGGCTGTACCGGACGCATGTCGGTCGGCATGATTGACGCCCGCGAATACGGATTGGTAATCGCCTGATTGACGCCATTGTTCATCACCTGCGCCGTCGTATATCTGCCAGCGATGATCCCCGCGGTATTTTCTGTCAGATACACATTGCAAAAATCCTTCCCCTGTTCCGACTTTAACGCTCTCGTCTGTCTTGCCTTCGTGTGCGTGGCTAACAGCTCTGGGTTTGCAATATACTGCGGATTGGCGATCAGGACATTCTGCCCGCCAGACTTGACTGCAAGTCCCAGCTTTGTATAGAGACGCGTCTCCGTGTAAGGCAGTGTGAATGCCGGGTTCAGCGATGCGGGCGCTGACGCCACAGGTACTGCCGTCGGCGCCACTGCGTACTCAAACGGCTGAAGCTCATACAGATAAAGGACGCCGTCGTCACTTGCGGGCAGCTCGGGAAGCGCCGCCGTGTAAGATATGGTATTCTTATCCGCAAGAACGCTGCCTGCCATCACCGCAAATGCCTGATTCAACGCCTTTGCGGCATTTGCCTGTGTGCCTGTCACAAGGACAAGCAACAGGAGCAGGAGCCCGTAAACACGTCTGGTTGGTTTTACATTTTTCATCATATCCCTCCATCCCTCACTTTTTATGTCCTGTCCAGTATATCAGTTTTTGAGTGTGCCCGCAATGGGTTTTACATAATTTGTTGACATTTGTAATGCTTAGGGTTCCTTACGCCTAATTTTTTGTGAATTATATTTTGCTATTTAAATGACAGGTAGTTGTGTGATACAATATAATCAAATGACAAAATATACCATAAAAGGACGTGTTTCTACGATGAACAAACGGATTACTTCTATATTATATATCTTCTGCGCTGCCTCCACGCTTTTATTGACAGGATGCAGCAAAGCAGACACCCATGGTCTGTCCGCCCAAAATCCTACAAGCATCAAAATCTGGCACTACTATAACGGTGCACTTGCCGCCGCATTTGACGAACTGGTCTCCGAGTTCAACAACACGCTTGGACGGGAGCAGGGCATCGTCATCAACGCGGAAAGCATGAGCACTGTCACCGATCTCGAAAATGCCTTGTGGGATTCTGCAAATGAGAAGGTCGGCGCGCCTGATATGCCCAATATTTTTCAGTGTTATCAGGACACTGCCTTTGCGCTTGACAAGGAAATCTCTCTGGTGAATTTCGACGATTATATCACAGAGGAAGAGCGAAATTCCTATGTCGATCTTTTCGTTGACGCAGGCTGCGTCGGTGAAAATCATGAGTGGAAGCTGTATCCTACCGCAAAATCGACTGAGGTGCTCATTCTCAATAAGACAGACTGGGACAAGTTCGCACTCGCTACCGGCGTGACAACGCAGGCGCTGTCCACATGGGAAGGACTTGCGGAGACTGCACAAACGTATTATGAGTGGTCTGGCGGCAAGGCATTTTTTGGCAGGGATGCCTTTGCAAACTATCCTATTATTGCAAGCTCTCAACTGGGACATGATATTTTCCAAGTGACAGACAATGAGACCGTCCTTGATTTTGACTATGCCTCAATGCGCAAAATATGGGAGCATTTCTATGTTCCCTATGTAAAAGGACATTACCATCATATAGGTCAGTACCGCAGTGATGATGTAAAGCTCGGCGAAATTATCGCACTGGTGTGCTCTTCCTCAAGCGCAGTTTACTTTCCTACGGAAGTGACCCCAGTGGATGGCAGCCCCTACTCCATTGAACACCTTGTTCTGCCGCTTCCGAACTTTGACCAAACGACGCCTTATGCTGTCCAGCAGGGTGCAGGTATGGCTGTCACGAAGTCAACCGAGGCGGAAGAATACGCCAGTGTCACCTTCCTCAAATGGTTTACACAGTGGCAGCAAAATCTAAAATTCTCGGTAAACAGCGGTTATATGCCTGTCAGCAAGGAAGCTGTCAAGTCCGAAAATGTGGAGCAGTTTTTGTCAGAAAATCCTACAAGTGCGATTGTCAGCGATACGCTGCGCGTCGCGCTTGAAGAAAACAGCAATTATATTATGTATACTCCTCCGGCTTTTACAGGCGGCACACAGGCAAGAAATGTGCTAGAAACCACCATGTTACAGCTTGCCCTGCGCGACCGCGCCGCCGTAAACGGCGGCGCTTCCATCAATGAATTTTTGACAGACGAACATTTCGAGCTATGGTATAACAACACACTCAAGCAGCTTCAGGCGTGTTGTAAATAAGGAGATTATTTGTCATGAAAAAAATATCCCGCCCCAAAAGTTTAAAATACTATATCCTGCTGCCGCTCATCCTGATTATTTTGTTTCAGGCGGCAATCTTTGCCAGCATTATTGTTTTTAGCAATACCTCAGGAAATTTAGATCAGAAACTTTTCCGCGTGCTGGATAACACAGTGGCAGCGCGAGAGGCTTCTCTTGAGCAGCAGTTTTCTGCCTTTGTCAATATGGAATCCTTTTATCAGGCAGTGACGATGCTCACTGTCGAAAAAGCAGGTGCGCTTGGACTCAGCATCGAGGATTACACTGCAGATCCCGGCAACCGTCAGACGCTTCTTGGCAATATGACGCCGGTGGTTCTTCGGGCTCTGCGCCGCGGCGGCGCTACTTCCTGTTTTGTCATCCTTGACGGCGAGGAGGGCAGCGCTCAGAAAGATGCTCTGTACCTGCGGGACTTCAATCCCTCTGACTCTCCTGAAAACAACTCTGACGTTTTAATCGAGGCGGGACCTTCCCAGATCTTGTATGACTATGCCCTTACTACCAGCTCCCAATGGACTTCTGCGCTCGATGTGGACAAGGACTGTATCTTTTACCAGACCGCTTTCGACGGAGGCAATACTTATACAGATCTCTCCGCGCTTGACCTTGGATATTTCAGCATGCCAGTCCGAATCCATCCCAATGATATGCTGTGCATCACTTACAGCATCCCGCTCTTAGACAGCGACCATCGCTCCTACGGTGTAATCGGCTTCGACATGACGCTGGATTACCTCAAAAAGCTTCTTCCAAGCCAGGATATCACACTGGATGAGTATGGAAGCTATTTTCTGGCTGCAACGGGGGATTTTGAGACTGCGCAGAGCGTTCTGGTGGTTAATGATACTTATTATTCTATGCTGCAGCACGACACATCCATCACAATGCATCCCCGCAGCCTGGATTACAATATCTATGACCTCGAAATCCGCGGGCTGGACTCCGCTATCAATGCCTGCATTCATCCGCTGCGATTCTACTCTGCCAAGTCCCCCTACCGCACACAGCAGTGGATTCTCTGCGGATTGATACGAACAGATATTCTTTTTTCCTCCTCCCGCCAGTTAAATGTGACGGTCATTGGCGCCATCGCTTTATCCCTGCTGCTCTCCATCACTGGAACACTGTTGATCACACATATTTTTATGAAGCCCATCACTACACTCAATGACGGAATCCGCAAACTGTCGCCGGGTTATAGTACGCTGCCCATAACGCGCATCGCAGAATTTGATAATCTGTCTGCTGCCATTGAGGAACAGAATATCTCCATCTACAGACTTGGAAACAAAATGGCTGAGATCATCGAACTCACTGGTGTTTCTCTGGGCGTGTGCGAATTCAATCCCAAGAGCGATACGGTGTACTGTACGCACAAATTATTTGAAATATTAGAATTGCCAGACGACGGCTGGGAACACAACCATATTTCCAAAGCCTTGTTTACCAGTCGTATCACACGGTACAACAA
>CAMWJQ010000052.1 GCA_947174615.1 uncultured Lachnospiraceae bacterium | reverse complement strand
CAATAATACATGGTTTATATTACAAAATCCTTTTTCGAATAATGCAGTCAATCATTATACATAAGAAAGAATATCATTTTGCAATATTGCGCGCCGCTTTTGCGTCGCATGTAACATTAATTGGTCAATGTAACGGAGGGATTCGGTGTGTTAAAGAAACAAGTTATGGTAAAGGAAATCGAGAAAAAATACGATCATCCGCTGGCAGAGATTGTACAGATCGCCAGCCAGTACAAGAGTGAGGTCCTGTTGGAGTATGATAAGTATAAGATCAATGCCAAAAGCATTATGGGAATTATTGCCTTTAACCCTTCTGAGGGAATGAATGTCACGATTGCTGCTGACGGGAATGACGAAGGCGCTGCCGTCGATGCGCTGGAGCGGTTCTTTATCTGCCAATAGTGGAGTTGCCAAGGCACAGACACAGGTTCGCGTCTGTGCCTTTTTTCGTACTTTGACATGCAATATAATATTTTCAGAATAAATATACAATCTTTGAAAAGTGTGATATACTGATTAAAAACGATTTTGTTAAGGTGAGAAGGTGACAGAAGAATTGGAGTTTGGACGGAGAGTTGGGCGCAATATCATCAAGCCTGTAAGGATTGCCCTCAGACCTGCTTACCGCAGTGAGTGGGATGATGCTATGGCGCTTGCATGGCGCACGTTTATGCAGTTTGAGGCACGTGACTGTACGCCGGAGGGCATCGAGAGCTTTCAGGATTTTATCACGGACACAGTGCTGTACAAAATGTTTATGCTGGGTTCATATCAGCTTTTTGGCGCGTATGACAACGGCAGGATGGTAGGGATGATTAGTCTTAGAAATGAGACGCACATATCACTCTTGTTTGTGGACGAGCAGTATCACAGGATGGGCATTGGCAGGGGCTTGATCGATTATGTGAGCAGGTATGTACGGACGGAGGAGGGGCATGACAGCATCACGGTTGATGCGGCGCTCTATGCGACAGGTTTTTATCATCGTCTGGGATTTGTGGATACCGACAGGGAGCAGACAAGGGACGGAATCCGCTATACGCCGATGGCGCGCAGGATTTATACGTAAATAATAGAATATTATAATACAAGGGGTGGAACGATGGCTGTAGAATATATTACAAGCAGAAATATGGTAGATTTGATTTATGAGACGCTGAGACTGATGAACAAGTCTATGGCACACCACAGTATGCGGGTGAGCTATATTATGTCAAAGATCTTAGAGATTCAGGGAACTTATGAAAAGTATGAGATTGCGGATTTTATGGTGCTTGCGCTGCTCCACGATATCGGGGCGTTCAAGACGGACGATGTGCGCAAACAGCTCACTTTTGAGGCGAAAAATCCGATGCCGCACGCGGTCTATGGATATCTGTTTCTCAAATACTTGTCGCCGCTCGAGGAACAGTCCAAGATCATTCTTTATCATCATACGGATTACAATAAGACAAAGGATATGGACTACAGATACCGCTTCGAGTTAGAGGCATTGAAAGTGGCGGAGATTATGGATGTATGGCAGCGTTCCTTTGGGGCGAAATTTGACCATAAATTAATCAACAATTATGCCGGCACGAAGTTTGATCCTAAAGTATGTAAGCTGCTGGACACTGCGGTGGAGGAGTTTGATATATTCACCAAACTCAGGGACAAGACCTTTAAGGACGAGTACGGTGAGAGTCTGGAGTATGTCCTGCTGTCTGATGATGAGAAGGAAAAGTACTTAAAGATGCTCATGTACTGTACTGGACTCAAGGAGGAACAGACGGTATCAGAGACCGTGGCAACCATCTATGTGTGCCGCGAGCTTGGCAGAAAGCTGAAATTGAGTGAGCTTGACAAGAACGAAGTGTATTATGCAGCAATGCTTCACGATATCGGAATGCTCGCCATTCCGGTAGAGCTGCTAAATGCGCCGAGAAAACTTGGCGAGGAGGAGAAGAACCTCATCAAGACCCATGTGGAAATTATGGAAAAGACGCTGGAAAACAAGCTTTCCAAGGAGATTATTAAGGTTGCGGCAGCACATCATGAGCGTTTTGATGGAAATGGTTATCCCCGCGGACTCAAGGCGAGCGTCATGGGACAGAAAGAGGCAATCCTGCAGATCTCTGAGCAGGTGGTGAACTCGATGGAGCCAAAGCCTTACAGAGAAGCCCGCACAAAGGAGCAGATCGTGGACGATCTCAACAATGGTATCATCTCTGGAAAGTATGAAGGCATTGTGGCGGACACCTTCCTGAAATATTATGACGAGATCATGGACAAGGCAAAGCAGCGCGCAGATATGGCGCTGGTGACGCACCAGAAGCTGCAGCGCAATTATAACCAAGTGTACAGCAGCCTTGTATAGCCTGCGCGAAATGGAGAGGAGATATAGTGAAATGTTTAAGCTTGACAGCCCGCTGATGAACTTTTTGAGCAAAATAGCGGATATCATGATACTGAATCTGCTGATTATCATATGCAGTATTCCGGTGTTTACAATTGGGGCGGCAGTCTCAGCGGCGTACTATATGACGTTCAAGATGGTAAAAAATGAGGAGACCTACATTGTGAGGGGTTTTTTCAAAGCGTTTCAGGAAAATTTTAAGCAGGCGACGGTCATGTGGCTGCTCGTGCTGCTGATCATCGGGATTTTGTCAGTGGATTACAGCATTATTGTCTACTCTGGCATAGAGTTTTCGCGCTGGATACGAATTGCCATGGTGACAGTGACGATGATCTTGCTCATGGGTGTCGTGTTTATGTTTCCATTGCAGGCACGGTTTATCAACCCTGTCAAATATACGATCAAAAATTCGTTTTTGATGGCGCTCTCGCACCTTCCGACGACAGTGCTTCTGATTGCAGTGTACGCAGTGCCGGTGGTGGTATTTTACTTCGTCCCGCAGAGCCTTCCGATCTTGATTCTGCTGGCATTTGGGCTGATTGTCTATCTAAAGTCCTATCTGCTTCTGCGCGTGTTCAAAAGGTATGAGGAAGCGCTGGCGGCAGGCACGGATGTGCCCGCAAAGGATCTTTCTGAGGCTGACAGCGGCATCTTTGCGGAGAGTGACCGAATCGAGCGCGAGGGTAAGATGGTGAAGGTATTTCGAAATGGAAGGTTTATAGAGGTACCGGAAAAAAGTCTGAAAAACGATACGAAGTGACAAAATAAACATATGGTTTTGTACAAAGTGTATAGAAATAAAGTGCCCAGTTGGGTAAATTGCTTATAGGATATGGCAAATTTTGGGATGTCTAATACCATGTAAGCAATTGTTACATAAGCCTGTGAAAAACTTTGTGGATTTGTGGCATAGCATTTTCGAGCATTTTATTTTATACTAAGAACATGCAAAATAACTTGTTGAAAGATGTCCAGTACAATGTTCTAAGTGGCTTATACTTTCAACCAAACAAAAATTTTCAATAATTTCGGGAGGCATTTTAATATGGCAAGTTTATCTTTAAAAAACGTTTGTAAAGTATATCCTAATGGTTTTGAAGCAGTTAAGAATTTCAATCTTGAGATTGCTGACAAGGAGTTCATCATCTTCGTTGGACCTTCAGGTTGTGGTAAGTCTACAACACTTCGAATGGTTGCAGGTCTTGAAGACATCTCTTCCGGCGAGTTGAGGATTGGTGACAGAGTAGTAAATGATGTTGAGCCGAAGGATCGAGATATCGCGATGGTATTCCAGAACTACGCTTTGTATCCTCATATGTCTGTATATGATAACATGGCGTTTGGTCTTAAATTAAGAAAAGTTCCCAAAAATGAAATTGATAAAATGGTGAAGGAAGCAGCTAAGATTCTTGACTTGACAGCACTTCTTGACAGAAAGCCGAAGGCTTTGTCGGGCGGTCAGAGACAGCGTGTTGCTATGGGTCGTGCAATCGTGCGTAATCCGAAGGTATTCCTTATGGATGAGCCTCTCTCGAACTTGGATGCGAAGCTCCGTGTACAGATGCGTATTGAGATTGCAAAGCTTCATCAGAGACTCGGTACAACCATCATCTACGTAACACATGACCAGACAGAGGCTATGACACTTGGTACTCGTATCGTTGTTATGAAGGACGGTGTGGTACAGCAGGTAGATACACCGCAGAACTTATACGAGAAGCCGCAGAATCTGTTCGTAGCAGGATTTATGGGATCTCCGCAGATGAACTTCATCGATGCGACTGTAGATGTAAAGGGCGACACAGCAAGCTTGAAAGTAGCTGGACTTTCGATTCCTCTTCCTCCTGCAAAGTCAAAGAAACTGATTGAAGGCGGTTATGGCGGAAAGACTGTAACATTCGGTATCAGACCAGAGGATATTTATGATTCTCAGATGATGGTAGAAGCGAAGTCTGAGAGCACATTTGAGACAACGATTCGTGTATACGAGTTACTCGGTGCAGAAGTATTCCTGTATGCAGATCTGGCAGAGTTCCCGATCACCGCAAGAGTCGATCCCAGAACAACTGCAAGACCCGGCGACAAGGTAAAATTTGCTATTGATATCGAGAAGATTCATGTATTTGATAAAGAGACAGAGAAGATCATCACAAACTAATTTGTGGGATATCGCTGAAAATATACCCGGGTGGAATATTTCACCCGGGTTTTATACTGGTGGTCGAAAAGACTGACCGCTCAGTATAAAGTTATGCACACAGCCGCATAAGGAAATATGCCGCTTCGCGGCTGCGGCTGGCGCAATACTCACGGCAGATGAAATCTGTCGTGAGTAGAACATCTAAACCGAACTTCAGGAGGTAACTATGATTTCAAATCAGGTAATTCAGACAAGCATCGACGAGCTAAAGACCATCACAAGGATTGATTTGTGTGTAATTGATATGGAAGGAATTACAGTGGCAACCACCTTCGATAACCGAAATGTATCGCAGGAGCTGGTGCGGAATTTTGTAGACTCCCCCGCTGACAGCCAGATTGTGGGCGGTGTCCATATGCTCAAAATTTTGGAGGATGGCGAAGTGCTCTATGTGCTGATTGCAAAGGGAGCTGGTGCGGATGCCTATATGATTGGCAAGGTTGCAGTGAGCCAGATACAGAATTTGGTAATTGCCTACAAGGAACACTTTGACAAAAATAATTTTTTTCAGAATCTGCTGCTTGACAATCTGCTGCTCGTGGATATCTACAATCGTGCGAAGAAGCTGCACATTGTGCCGGAAGCGCCGCGCGTAGTCTATCTGGTGGAGGCACAGAATGACAAGGATAACATTTCTATGGAAATGTTAAAAAATATATTTGAGGGTCAGCCGGGATGCTATCTGACAGCCGTAGAACAGAAAAATATTATCCTGATCAAAGAAGTAGGCGCGCTCGATGCCTACGGTGAGGTAGAGCATACAGCGCAGATGATCGTGGACATGCTCAACTCGGAGGCAATGCTCATCACGAAGGTTTCCTATGGAACCATTGTGTCAGAACTCAAGGAGGTGTCCAAGTCTTATAAAGAAGCAAAGATGGCGCGCGATGTGGGTATGATCTTCTATATGGAAAAATCCATCAGCGCCTATAATACCCTCGGCATTGGACGGCTGATCTATCAGCTTCCGATTAATTTGTGCCGCATCTTTATGAAAGAGATTTTTGGAGACAATATTCCTGATGATTTGGATGATGAAATTCTGACGACAGTACAGAAGTTCTTTGACAATAACCTCAACGTGTCAGAGACTTCACGCCAGCTTTATGTGCACCGCAATACGCTTGTTTACAGGATTGAGAAGCTTCATCAATCCACTGGGTTAGACATCAGGAAGTTTGATGATGCGCTGACTTTTAAGATTGCGCTCATGGTGGTCAATTATATGAAATATATTGATTCACTGGAATAAAATAGATATAAATTAAATCGCATGATGAAGGCTGTCAGAAAATGAGGTTTTTTCTGGCAGCTTTTCTTATGGATATAAATCTTAGGAACTGCAGCTACAGTCCCTTATGACCGCATAAAATCCCCAACATGGACATACATTAGAATAACCATGATGAATGGAGGGAATTTCGTATGCAGTTTTTTTATATTGACTATATGAATAATGGAAAAAAAGAGCGTAATATTGGTTTTTTAAGAGTAGAAAACAGTGGATTTAGTGTTGGGCTGCGGGGGGTGCCGCAGCAGTGTGGTGATCGCTGCAAGGTGTATGTCGTGGACAGTGACGATGAGAAGATCTTGATGGGAACAGTACCAGTCAAGGGCGGATATGGTATGGAAAAAATCGAATGGAACCACCGAGTGAACCTTGCACGCTGTATGCGGGTTGAGATTCCGCTGTATGGGGCAAGAAAAGGCGTCTGTGTGCTGCGAGATGATTATCCAAAAGGAAATACGGAAATCAGCACCAGTACAGAGTTGGTTTCAAAAGAGCCGCAAGTGGCAAAGAGTGCGGAACAGCCGGTGCACGATGCGCTTCGTGAGGAGATTTATGAGGAGATTCATGCCGATAAATGGCAGCAGCTTCGAAAAATATATCCAGAGATTCACATTTGCCCAGACGCTCAGAGCATTTTGATTCGTCCGCGGGATGTCGTGATACTGGCGGCAAAGTATCACGAACTGGCGACCAATTCTTTTGTATTACATTCGTATTACAATTATCGACAGCTTCTCCTGTTTCGGTATGCGCAGAAGGATATCCTGTATTATCTTGGTGTGCCGGGTGTCTATTATGAGAGAGAACAGCATATCGCACAGATGTTTGGATTTGAGGGATTTGAAAATGGCGAGGCACGAATGCAGCAGGATGCGGACAATAAGCTATATAAAGGCTGTTTTGGATATTATATGAAGCGGGTGGAGATTTAACATCGGAATAAATTATAGGTCTCCTCGAATGAATGTATTGGGCACGTATTGACGGCATAGGTCCGCATAGGTCTGCAGGGTTTCTGCGGAAGGAGCATGAAATCCCGGGCAGAGCACACCTTCGCTGTCCATATAGGACTGCAGATAGTACGCATTTGCCCCTGAAATCCACCGGGCAATCGCGGTCAAGTCTGTCTTGCTGTGCAGCTCTGCCACGAGTGTTGTGCGAAATTCATAAGGAATCGTCTGCTGGCACAGCAAGAGCTGGACGGATTCCTTCACCGCAGACAGGTCCTGGCAGCCGGCAGTCACAGCATATTTTTCAGGCGCATTTTTAATATCCATCGCACAGTAGTCGATCAGTTTGTCTTGAATCAGAGAGCACAGCATCTGCGGATTAGAACCGTTTGTGTCTAATTTTACCAGATAGCCAAGTGCCCGAATGCGCCGGATCAATGCAGGCAGGTCTTGATACAGGGTAGGTTCCCCCCCTGTGATGCACACGCCGCTCAGGACATGCTGCCGCCTCCGCAGAAAAGAGAAGATCTCATCATCCGTGAGCGGCTGCAATGTGCTGCTTTGCAGGATAATATCCCGATTGTGGCAGTACGGGCAGCGGAAATTGCACCCGCCTGTAAACAGCGTGGCTGCGACATGCTCTGGGTAGTCCAATAAAGTTGTTTTAGTCAGACCAAGAATCAACATGGTATTTGCTCCTTATTGTTTCATGTGCGTTTTCTGTCCTCTGTGCCTTTGGCTGCTCGGAGGGGGATTCGAGTGTCTTGATTGAAGCAGGTATAAAGGTAGTATATCACAAAAGTTTCAGATCGCAAACGAGAAAACGATGGTTTTGAAGCCTTGCACGTCATATAAAAACATGGTATCATAATCGAAAAGGGGGAATGGCAGTTTCGCTGCCTCCTGTATTTGCAGAGGAGATTTTAGAGATGAATTACAGAGCATTGCCTATTGGCATCAGTGATTTCGCCGAAATGATTCAACAAGAATTTTATTACGTAGACAAGACCCCCATGATTCAAGAGCTGCTGGACAGTAAGGTGAAAGTCACACTTTTCACACGCCCGCGCCGGTTTGGCAAGACGCTCAACATGAGTATGCTCAAGTATTACTTTGAAGATGACAGGGACTGGAAGGGGAACAAGCGGGACTGGTCTTATTTATTTGATGGACTGAAAATCATGGAGGCAGGAGAAACCTATCTGGCACACAGGGGACAGTACCCGGTCATCTATCTGACATTGAAGGATACCAAACGGGAGAGTTTTGCGCGGTCGTATTTGGAGATGGAGCGGGTTCTTGCAGAGGAGTTTGGACGCCACGACTTCATTCTGGAGCATCCGAAACTGGAAAAAAATAAGGAGAAATATTTAAAACTCATGCGTCGGCAAGGCAGTCAGAACGACTATGAGACATCCATTCTGTTTCTCGCGCAATGTCTGGAAATCTATTATGGAAAGAAAGCGCTGGTACTGATTGACGAGTATGATGTCCCGCTGGAAAATGCATTTTCATGCGGATTTTACAACGAGATGATCAATTTTATCAGGGCTTTGTTTGAGAGCGGTTTAAAGGACAACGCCAGTCTTGGATTTGCGGCGATCACAGGGTGCCTTCGCGTGTCGAAAGAAAGCATTTTTACTGGACTGAATAATCTAAACATTGTATCGATTCGAAGTATTAAGTATGATGAGTACTTTGGGTTTAAAGTAGACGAAGTGGAGAAGATGTGTCATTATTATGAGCTGGATGATAAGTATGAGACTGTAAAAGACTGGTACAACGGTTATACCTTTGGGGAGACCGATATTTATAATCCGTGGAGTGTCATGCTGTATATCAATGATGCACGTCCATACCATGACTGGCTGCCGATGTCCTACTGGGCGAATACCTCTTCGAACAGTATTGTCAAGACGCTGATTGACCGCGCCGATGATGAGGATCGGGAAAGAATCGAAACGCTGCTGACAGGCGGCTCGATTGAGGTACAGATTCACGAGGATATCACCTACAAAGAGATTTATGACGAGGGAGATAATCTCTGGAATTTTATGTTTTTCACCGGATATTTCCGCAAAGTCAGGGAATGGATGGAGGATGAGACGATCTACGCGGAGCTTACGATTCCAAACAAGGAAGTTCGATATATTTTTAATCAGAAAATACAGAAATGGTTTCATGATAAGTTAAAGGGCAGGGATATGCATCCGCTGCACAATGCCGTGATCGAAAAGGACTGCGCTGTGATGACAGAGGAGATCAATGACATTTTTGAGGAGACGATCAGCTATATGGACCAGAATGAGTACTATTATCATGGCATGATGGCGGGGCTTTTGACAGGCATCAAAGGCTATACAATACGCTCGAACAGAGAGGGCGGAAAGGGGCGCAGCGATCTGCTGGTGAAACCAATCCGGCGCAGCAGGGAGGCGTTTGTCATTGAGTTTAAGGCCACAAAAGATTTTGAGGAGCTGGACCAGAAGGCAGACGAGGCAATCCAGCAGATTGTTGACAGGCAGTACGAAACGGAGCTTCGAAATGACGGCTATAAATATATCAGTTATTATGGCATCGCATTTTGCGGGAAGGAGTGCGTGGTGCACTGCAGACCGTATGCGTAAAGATGCAATTTTCTGCATAGCGCGCTGGGTTAGCTCAATACGAACTAAGCAAAGGAAGTTGTCCTATGAAAAAAATTGTTTTAATCGGACCTGTTTACCCATATAAGGGCGGCATCGCGCATTACACCAGCCTGATGTATCGCGCACTGTCAAAAAAATTTGACGTAGAGCTGATTTCATATAAAATGCAGTATCCTAAGTTTTTATTTAAGAAGGAACAGAAAGATTACACAACTGATATGTTCAGAGTAGAGGGAGCGCAATTTTGGATCGATACGGCAAATCCCTTGAATATCATCAATACAGCGCGAAAAATCAGGCAGCTCCAACCAGATTTAGTTCTTATGCAGTGGTGGCATCCCTACTTTGCACCCTGTTATTGGATTCTGCAGACAGCGCTGGGGAAAAAAATCAAAAAAATGTTTGTCTGTCATAATGTGTTTCCGCATGAGCGGTTTCCGATGGACAAGCTGCTGACAAAAATGGTCTTAAGAAAGGCGGATTCTTTTCTCGTGCATTCCAGAAGCGATGGGGAGGATCTCCTCACGATCAAACCAGATGCACAATATCGGCAAAATCCGCATCCCACCTACAATGCGTTTCAAATCCATAATCTTGCTAAGGAACAGGCAAGACAGGCGTTATCATACAATTCCGATGAAAAACTATTGTTATTTTTTGGCTTTGTGCGGGATTACAAGGGACTGAAGTACCTCATACAGGCGATGCCCATTCTGAAACAAAAGATAGAGGGGATCCGCCTAATGATTGTGGGGACCTTTGGGCAGGATAAGGAGGACTATCTCGAACTGATTCAGCGCTGTATGGTACAGGATTGTATAGAGGTAATCGATGGCTACACCCCTGACAATGAGGTGGAAAAATATTTTGCTGCCTGTGATTTGGTGGTGCTTCCTTATGAGTCGGCAACACAGAGCGGCATCGTGCAAATCGCTTATGGATTTGAGAAGCCAGTCATTGTCACGAACGTTGGCGGTCTGCCCGACGTCGTGACAGATGGAAAGACTGGTTATGTTGTAGAATCGCAAAATCCTGACAAAATTGCAGATGCTATTTTAAAATATTATCAGAATCATATGGAAACTGTATTTGCAGAGAATGTGAGAAAAGAGGCGTATCGTTTTTCGTGGGACAGGATGACGGAGAAGGTGGAGGAATTGTTGGCAGATGAGTGAGCCATTGATTAGCGTGATTGTGCCGGTTTATAATGTGGAGAACTATGTTGTGCGATGTGTTGGCAGTATTTGCGCACAGACTTATACAAAACTCGAAATCCTGTTGGTGGATGATGGTTCGACAGATTTGTCGGGAGCACGCTGCGATGAATTAGCCGTAATGGATACACGGGTTCGAACAATCCATAAGGAGAATGGAGGCTTGTCAGATGCCAGAAATACTGGAATGAAAGCAGCATCAGGAAAATATTTTGCATTTGTAGACAGCGATGATTATCTTGCCGAGGACTATATTGCATATCTATATGGAATGATCGAGAGGCATCATGCGCAGATCGCGGTGTGTGGGTATCAAAAAGTGTATCACAGTGATGAAAATACTAAAAATACCACATGTAACTCAATGCGTATTGATGAAAAGTATAAGTATAATGGTGTGTGCCGAGATAAAGTGGCTGGGAATGGTGATACAAATACGGATAAAAACAGCAGTTATAGAAAACGGGATGGGAATAATAACAGAGTAGACTCTGAAAAAGTGTACAACACGGAGGAAGGCTTACGCCATTTATTATATCAGCGAGGAATGATATCATCTGCGTGGGGACGCCTGTTTGATGCATCACTTTTTATGCACAGGAACACCTGGGGGACAAATGCCAAAGGGGAACAGCTTTTACCCTCCTCGATAGACCTTCTGTTTCCTGTGGGAAAACTGCATGAGGACGTGGCTGTGATGTACAAGCTGTTTGAGGCGGCAGATACGATTGTCTGCGGAGATGAAGCAAAATATTATTATTTTCAGCGTTCGGACAGCATCGTCAATCAGCAGTTTGACCGGCGCCGAATGGATTATATTACATTTACCAGCGAGTGTATACAGTTTATGGAGAAATATTATCCCGATTTGCGCAAGGCGGCAGTCTCGCGGCATTTCAGCGCGTGCTTTGAACTGCTGTCCTGTATAGAAAATAACAATCGCTATAGAATAGAATATGAACGGCTTGCAAGTGAAATTAAAAAATATCGGCGCATCGTATTCCGGGATTCCAATGCAAGATTAATCAATCGGCTGGCGGCAGGGGGCTCCTACATCTCCCTGACAGGGATATGGAAACTAAGCCGCCTTGTCAGATCGAAATGAGATTGAAATGAGAACATATTAAGATGATAGACGTAGTTTTCTTCCAGATAGGAATATACAATGAAAGAATACGGAAAAGTAAGTGTTATCCTCCCTGTATTTAATGGGGAAAAATATATACAAGAAACAATAAGGAGCATATTGCGCTCTGAGTACCGGAATATCGAAGTGTTAATTATTGATGATGGTTCTACAGACAACAGTCTGATGTACTGTCGGCAGATGCAGCAACAGGATGACCGCATAACTGTTTACAGCAAGGAGAACGGCGGAACAGTATCAGCAAGAAACTATGGCGTCTCAAAGGCATCCGGCAAGTATCTATGCTTCTGTGATCAGGATGATATTGTGAATAGCGAATGTTATTTAAAGCAAATCGAGCGGATGGAGCAGGATGGCAGTGATCTGTGCATGTGCAGTGTCGGGCGGAGCATTGACGGAAAGTATTCGGCTTTTGAATTATCAGAGGACGCCTGTTATGATAACAATCATATTCTGGAAGAATTGCTGTATCCATTGTTATTTAATGGGTTTGTCCCTCCTTTAAAAATGGGAAAAAACAATCGTTATCCTCATATATGGTCCTGTATGTTCCAAATGCACTTTTGGAGAAAATATGATCTTCAATTTAGGGCATTTGTAAACTTTGAGGATGATCTGCTGGTTAAGACAGAGGCGCTTGCCAAGGCAAAGCGTGTCAGCACCATTGCATACATTGGATACTACTGGCGTGTGAATCTAAATTCGGAAACTTATACGCATAAATATATAGAGAATTTAGCAGAAAAACAACAGTTCTGCTTTGAGGACCTGTATCACAGCGTTGCGGGAAGGGTCCGCGACCAGGAGACGCTCCGATTGCTAAAGAGTGCGATCTTCTGCAAACAATACCTCGAAGCAATCCACAATCTGACAAGCAGTGAGATCAAGAAAACGAGAAAGACAATTCGCCTATATTATGACAACACGATTTACGGGCGTAATTTTGACGAATGTATCACAGCCGCTAAGTATGTGAAAAAGGGAAAGGTCAAGCCGCAGGTTTTGTTAAAAATCCTCTCTGGACGTCACACGATGGCAAGTTACTACGCGGAGATTGTGCTGGATTGGATTCTGCTGTTTACACTGCGTTCACAGACATTGACGAGATTCGAACGGATGTTGAAAGGGATTAAGGGGTAGACAGAAAATATACTGCAAGAAAGAAGCAGGGGACTTGTACAGGCAGTATGGGGTGACAGGTAAATACATCCGTCATTTAGAGTGGAATCTGGATCGGGAATCCGAATATTATATTGAATTAACTCAGTGTTATTGTAAAAATGGCAACAAAGAGAACGCACTGCAGACCGCAGAACTGGGATTGAACCAATGTAGGGATGATTTGACAAAGCTTTTTATATTTCTGTTAAAGGATGCGAAAAACAACAAAGATAAAGGAGAAATATAAGAAATTATACGCCAGTGCAAATAGAAGGAAGAAGGTGGATCTGACGCGGATTCAGGAGACGATGGTAAACTTTTTCGGAGAAATTTTCGGAGAAAATGAAAATTGGTAGAGACATTGAAGGAATTATATGTTATAATCATAAAGAAAACATTCAAGTCATGAGAGTTTAGA
>CAMWJQ010000051.1 GCA_947174615.1 uncultured Lachnospiraceae bacterium | reverse complement strand
GCCTGTATCAGTGCATGTTCAAACAATGACCGATCCTATATTGACGATACACAGCGTTTTTTGCAGGATTTGACAAACGGACAGGATATTGCGCTCATCGCAGCGCCATCCATCAAGATCGCATTTGACGGAAACTGGCGTCATGCGCTGCAATGGCTTCACAACCACGGAATCAAGAAAATCTACGATGTCAGTTTTGGCGCAGATATCTGTACTTGGGCACACTTGCGGTATCTGGAGAAAAACCCCGGCAAGAAACTTATATCTCAACCCTGCGCAGCGGTTGTCAACTATGTGCAGCGGCACAAACCGGAACTTTTTTCCAATCTCTCACCAATACACAGCCCTATGCTCTGTCTCGCCGTATACATCAAAAAAGTGATTGGATACCAGGGCAAGATTGCCGCCATCTCACCGTGTGTCGCTAAGATCGAAGAGTTCCGTGAGACGGGGTTAGTGGACTACAATGTGACGATGGAGCACTTAAAGCAATATTTTGATGAGAACGATGTCAAACTGCCGGAGGTGAAAATATTCAGCGAATTTGAATTTGATGGTCAGCAGGGCTTAGAGGGCGCTATTTACCCCAAACCCGGCGGACTGATGAGCAATATCCTGACACATGCGCCCAGCCTGAACGTCATCACCTCCGAGGGTACAGAATCCCTCTATCATGATATGGAAATCTACGGCGGATTGAAGGAACAGGACAAGCCAGACCTGTTCGACGTGCTCAACTGTGAGGACGGCTGCAACGGCGGACCTGCAACAGGGGTTCATTACCAGCGCTTTGCCATGAACAATATCATGCATGATGTGGAGCAGTATGCCAAAAAAGTACGCAGGGCGCACACGACCAAAAAGGGCGTGGACCAGCAGTTTGCAGCGTTTGACAAAACACTGAACCTAAATGATTACATCCGTACATACAAGCGCTATGAGGTCAAGAAACAGCCCGTCACAGAGCGGGAGATTGACAGTGCTTTTGCGCAGATGGGAAAAACGACTGCGGCAGAAAAGCGCTTTGACTGTCATTCGTGCGGCTATCATTCCTGCCGTGATATGGCGATCGCCATTGCCCGCGGATTAAACACACCTGAAAACTGTCATGAGTACATGATGAAGTCCATCCAGGAAGAACGCCATCGTGTGAGCGAAGTGAATGAAAAGGTGCTGGCGATGAATAATGAGCTGATGCGCGTGTTCCGTGATCTATACCAAAATATTGAGACAGTCAAACATGAGACGGAACAGATTCGGGAAGAGAGCGGCAAGAGCACCCACGAAATGACAAATGTGTCACAGCGCATGGAGGACCTGAATCATATGAACCAGCATATCAAAGATGCGATGCTGGCGATCAACCAGAGCATTGTCAAATACAATGAAATGACGCAGAATGTTGAAAAAATCGCTGGCAAGATCAATCTCCTCTCGCTTAATGCTGCCATCGAGGCAGCACGGGCTGGCGAGGCTGGACGGGGTTTTGCAGTCGTGGCATCCAATATCCGCGAACTTTCCAACAACTCCAAATCTTCTGTCGGCAGCGCAAGAGAAAATGACGAGGAAATCCGAACAGCGATCGACAATGTGAATCAGGCGATTCAAAGCTTTGACGCCACTATCAACAGTCTGATCACTGCGTCAGACGGCGCCATCCGCGGCGTGAAGCTGACCTCCGAGAACAGCCAGCACATCCGCAAATCTATGGAAGAACTGGAACAGCTCGCAAAAGAGGTGGAAGATATGATTGTCGAGACAAATAAAGTGCTGCAATAATAAAGATCCATAAAGTTTAAAAAGGGGCTGTCGGAAAATGATGCGATATACCCAATATATTGTTTGAACTATTTATTCGGACAACGATATATTGTGGATACACTGCATTTTCCGACAGCCCTTAAAATGTCAGGATTTCTGCTTTTCCTTCAAGAGTGTCTTGAGCTTTTTATAGATGGCACTGCTCTTCTGGCTGTCCCGGAATTCTTTGCTGAGTCCGTTATTGATCGCCACCTTGGTCTTAAAGCTGTTGAAAATCTCCAGAATCCGGTCTGAATACTCCTCCTCTGTGAGGTATTGCAGCAGTTCCTCCTTCGTGGCTTTGTTGGAATCGGATACCTTGGACTTTGGCTTTGTTTTTGGCTTTGGCTTTGGCTCCTCGGCTGCTGCAGGTGTCTTAGGGGGCTTTTCATCCCCCATAAAATTTGCAATCCGCGTCACGCTTGCACCGCGCGCCGCCCAGAAGTCAACCAGATGATTGAATCCGGTGTCCCGTGATACAATATAAAAACAGTCTCCTGTCCCCTCGCTCTTTGCAATCATATATCCCAGATAGGACGCGAGCTGGAAATCGAGCGAGTTTTTGGCGCCTGTACCTGCCTTGTAGGATTCGAGCTTAACGCGCTGTCTTGCAATCTTCTCCACCAGCTCCAGCGAAAATGCCTTGCTCTGCTCTGTATACATCACGCAGATGGTATCGTCCTCTCCGAGATTTTCTATCCCGATAAATCCGTCCGCATGAACATTTTCATAGTCAATAAAGTAATAATTCATATTGGTGCCTGCCCCTTCTTCCTTTCATAGTGCTTATATTATATCATGACCATATTACAACCTCAATCAAAATCTGTCTCAACTCCACGCTGAATCCTATTTTATTCACTCCTGGCGATGATCTGATCACTCCGTATTATGGCGGCGCAATCGACATGAGCCTGCCATCTGCACAGCGTTTTATCGGACTGCTTGAGAATTATAAGGATGTTGTCTGGATTTCCGGGCACTCACATGAAGCATTTGAGCTGGGCTATAACTTCACGGACAACAATGGCACGGCTTGTAGCATGATTCACAACCCGTCCATCGGAAACCCAACACACGTGACTGACGGCGAGCTGGATTATGCCTTTCATGAGAATCTATCACAGGGATATTATGTCCAGACCTTCCAGGATGCCATTCTCTTTAACGGCGCAAATATCTGCGACCAAAAGATTTATCCGTCTTACTGCTATATCATCGACGGCAAGACTTCTCCACAGAAGCAGGTGACAAAGCCAGTGACATTGTACAAAGATGTAAAGGTTACAGAGGGCATGATGCGTTCTGTCATCGCAAACACCAACACGGTTCTTGGCTTATACTATGAGTACAGCTCATATGATCAGTATCAAGCGTTAAAGAAATGCTATTACCAGTACAAGAATGCAAACTTTGGCGCAATGAACAACGAAGAACTGCTGACAGCTTACAGCAAACTGAAATCGGGCATTGCTACATTACATGAGCTTGCCGGTGCTAAATAGCTTGGCTTGTCCTGATGAAATAGCCTCATCTGTCTATGACAGGTGGGGCTGTATTTTCGTTTTATTCCTTTCGATCTATGACTGTAAGATCCCGTTACTTTTCACACCCACGCCAAAGTAGTGGGAATCAAAATATTTCAGGCTTTATATTGAAAATTCTCATCAAATGAATTATAGTTAAAATGTACGAAATATTGCGAGAAAATAAAAAATATAGTGCGATAGCACTAAAAAAGGAGGCAGACAGATATGAACAGAGCTGCGGGCATTTTACTACCTATCGCCAGCCTGCCATCAAACTATGGTATTGGCTGTTTTTCCCAAAGCGCTTACGATTTTGTAGACTGGCTGAAACAGGCTGGTCAAACCTACTGGCAGATCTTGCCGCTTGGTCCTACAAGCTACGGAGATTCCCCGTACCAGTCCTTTTCTACATTCGCTGGAAATCCATACTTCATCAGCTTGGAAGCCTTGGTGGAGGAGGGCGTCCTCACAAAAGCAGAGTGCGACAAAGCGGACTTTGGCAGTATTGATAATGACATTGATTATGAAAAACTTTACATAAACCGTTATCCGCTCCTTCGCAAAGCGTATGAGCGCAGTGATATCAGCAAAAACGCCGCATATCAAAAATTTGTGGCAGAAAATAATTGGTGGCTGTCGGATTACGCTTTGTTTATGGCAGTAAAAGAACGTTTTGAAGGAAAACCGTGGACAGAGTGGGCAGAGGATATCCGTCTGCGCTGGGCGAACGCCATGGACTACTACCGCAGGGAGCTGTATTTTGACATTGAGTTCCAGCAATACTTGCAATTTCAATTCTTTACACAATGGAACAAGCTGCGTAAATATGCCAATGAAAAGGGCATCCAAATCGTGGGGGATATCCCTATTTACGTTGCGATGGACAGCGCAGATGCATGGGCGCACCCAGAACTTTTTCAGCTTGATCAGGAAAATATCCCAACGGCTGTTGCCGGATGCCCGCCAGACGGCTTCTCGGCGGACGGTCAATTGTGGGGCAATCCGCTATATCGCTGGGACTACCACAGACAGACAGGATACGATTGGTGGATTACACGGCTATGGTACTGCTTCCAGATGTATGATGTCGTTCGCATTGACCATTTCCGCGGCTTTGACGAATACTATTCCATTCCATATGGAGAGGAGACAGCCGTAAACGGACATTGGGAAAAAGGTCCCGGTATTGAGTTGTTCCGCACAATGGAGCGGCGGCTTGGCAAACATGAAGTCATTGCAGAGGATTTGGGGTATGTTACAGATTCTGTTCGCCAGTTGGTGCGTGACAGCGGATTTCCCGGCATGAAAGTCTTAGAATTTGCATTTGATTCCAGAGATTCTGGTTCTGCAAACGACTATTTCCCACACAATTATACAGAGAACAGCGTCGCTTACACAGGAACACATGACAATGAAACCCTTGTGGGATGGTTCCACAGCATTCCCAGCAAAGATCTGCAAATGGTACGCGATTATCTCTGCGACCAGTACACCCCGGATAAACAGCTTTATAAACCTCTGATCTCTTTGGTGATGCGCAGTATTGCCAGAACATGCATTATACCTATGCAGGATTATCTCGGCTATGATAACGAAACCCGCACAAACAAACCCTCTACATTAGGGATCAACTGGCGCTGGCGCGTCCGCAAAAAAGAACTGAGCGCTGCACTTCAAAAAGAAATCTTAGCAGTGACCAAGCGTTATGGCCGCATGAACTGGTTCCAGACAGAAGAAGAAAAGGCAAAAGAACAAGCGGAATCGGTCAGCATCGGCTGACAGACTTCCCTTGGATGCCCAAATTCATAAAAAAGAGGCAGACTCCTTATCAATGGAATCTGCCTCTATTGTGATTTACGATTCTTAAATGTCCGCGCCCTGCTCTTTGAGATACTCGATGATATCGCCAACCGTCTTAACCCGCTTATCCATCTCCTCGTAGTCCGCTGTGATCCCATACTCGTCCTCAAACGCCATAATCAGCTCCACCAGATCAATAGAATCCGCACCAAGATCATCCTTCAGATTTAAGTCCTCTGTAAGCTCCATGCCTGTCAAATGCAATTGTTCTTCGATGATTTCCAATACTCTTTCCATTCAAAAATCTCCTTTATACACACTAACTTCGTACTTGTACGAATCATCCATGTAACTTTCATACTCTCATTGTATGCAGTTTCCAACAGTCATATGATGTTCGATTCCTATTAATAAACAGAAGTATAGTATTCATATATATATTTGTCAACGTGTTTTCTTAAATTTCTATCAAATTTTTATAAAAATACAAAAAATAAGCAATCATCCTTCTCTTAACAAGTATTGATAGACCTCCCGCTTGGGAATCCCCCGATCCTTTGCCACCCGCTTCATCGCCTCTTTGTGGTCAATCCCTTGCGCCTCATACTGCGCCATATGCGCCTCAATCGAGATCTCCTGCCAATTCTGCTCCTGCTCCCGCCGAAACTCAGAAAGGCTTTTCCCCTCCACCACAAGCACATACTCTCCTCGCGGCGGCTGCGTCTCAAACATAGCGCGCGCGTTCCCAAGTGTCGTTGGTGTAATCTCCTCAAACTTCTTCGTAAGCTCTCTGCATAGGGTCAACCTGCGCTCCCCAAGCGCCTCATACAGCTCAGAGAGCGTGCGCTGCAAATGATGTGGCGCCTCATACAGGATCATCGTTCTGGACTCTTTCTGCAAATCCTCGAGAACTGCCTTTTTTTCCTTTTTATCCGCAGGCAAAAATCCCTCAAAGCAAAACCGCCTCGTACTTAATCCAGATAGTATCAATGCCGTGATACACGCCGCAGCCCCCGGCAGAGCTGTCACCACAATACCTGCTTCCTGACACTTCTGTACAAGCACCTCCCCGGGATCGGAGACTGCAGGCGTTCCAGCGTCTGTTATCAGCGCCACGTTTTTCCCCTGCCTCATCTGATCGATTAATGTAACTGCCTTCTCGACCTTATTATATTCATGATAACTTGTCATCGGCGTGTGAATATCAAAATGATTGAGTAACTTGATGCTGTTTCTGGTATCCTCTGCAGCGATCAAATCCACCATCAGCAGCGTTTCCACCACCCGCGGCGTCATATCCTTCAGATTCCCAATTGGCGTCGCGCACAGATACAATTTTCCCGCCATTCCTCTCATCATCTCCTTATCGCTTAGAACCCATAGGTATCCCGGACCTCGTCTGTATACACATTGGGCTCCTGAAAAATAATTAACGGCTTTTCCACTGTCATGCGCGGTCTGCCCCCGCGGCAGCCCTCAATCAATACCATATTTGGCTCCTTATCGGCATAGGGATACACCAGCCGCATCCGTTTGGGTTCCAGCCTGTATTTGACCATCACGGTCATAATCTCCGCCAATCGGAATGGTCTGTGAACCATACAGAAATTTCCACCCGTTTTCAGAAGTTTTGCGGCAACCCGAACCACATCCTCCAACGTGCATAAAATCTCATGGCGGGCAATTGCTTTCGGCGTTTCTGGATTTGCCAAGCCATGCTGCCCGATCATATACGGCGGATTGCACGTTATGACATCAAAAGAAGCAGCGTCAAAGAACTGGTCTGCTTCCTTCAAATCTCCTGTCACAATATCAATCTTTTTTTCCAGATGATTCAGCTTCACACTGCGCCGTGCCATGTCAGCGCTCTCCTCCTGAATCTCAATAGCACAAATCCTAGACGCCTGTGTCTTTGCCTCGATTAAAAGCGGGATAATTCCCGTTCCTGTTCCCATGTCCAGCACTGCGGCACCGGGCTTCACCCGCACAAACCCACTCAGCAGCACCGCATCCATCCCAAAACAAAATTTGTCGGGATTCTGAATAATCTGATAGCCATTGCGCTGTAAATCATCAATACGCTCATGTTCCTTTAGTTCTACAACCATATAGAGACCTCTTATACCGTGTCGTCAAGCTTTGATTTCGTATCCTGCTTCTCCTGTTTTTCAAGCTTCTCAAGCTCTTTTAATTCCTTGCGCTCCTCGTCGCTCATCACGTCATTTTTGTCCTTGCGGTGGCGTCTCTTAAAACGAAGCTGTTCTACTTTGTACTCATGAATTTCTTTCTCGTCGTTCACCTCGACAATCACTTTGACTAGCTGCCGAAGTACATTGACGCTCTGTACTTCCCCTTTCAGCCCATCATCTGCGGTCACAAAATCTCCCACATTCGGAAGCTTGCGGTTTAAGTACTCATATGTCTCCTCCTCATGCTTTAAACAGCACATCAGACGACCACACACGCCGGAAATCTTCGTCGGATTTAGTGACAGATTCTGCTCTTTTGCCATCTTAATTGACACTGGGACAAACTCTGACAAGTGTGAATGACAGCAAAGCGGTCTGCCGCAGATACCGATTCCGCCAAGAATTTTCGTCTCATCACGCACGCCAATCTGGCGCAGCTCAATCCTTGTCTTAAACACCGAAGCCAAATCCTTAACGAGCTCTCTGAAATCAATACGCCCATCTGCCGTAAAATAAAACAACACCTTATTATTGTCAAAAGTATACTCCGCATCAATTAACTTCATCTCAAGATTGTGCTTCTTAATCTTTTCGAGACAGATCTTAAAGGCATCTTTCTCCTTCAGCTTATTTGCCGCCTCCTGCTCCATATCGCGAGCCGTTGCCACACGCAGCACAGGCTTTAAGGGTGAGACTACTCGATCCTCCTCAATCTCCTTGGGATCGCCCACCACTGTGCCATATTCGATACCGCGCGCAGTCTCCACAATCACATGCGCACCGCGTTTTATATCAAAGTCCAGCGGATCAAAGAAATAAATCTTGCCCGCTGTCCGAAATCTTACACCAATTACCTTTATCATAATATCTATCTACCTCACTTTACTTTCTTCGCCTCATTGATTCCAATATGCCGGGACGCCATACCAGTCCAACTCCGACATTCAGCCGCTCCGTCAGCCTGCTTTCATATCCAGAAACATCAGCTCCATCGTCAAGTCAAAATTCACATATGCCGCAATCCTGCTGCGCGCCCTGTCGATGGCATGGATAATCTTCTCAATCGCGTCATAGCTGTAATATCTCGCCGCACTTGCCAGATCTGCAGACTCTTCCTTGAAAATAATAGGGCACTGGCTGCCAGAATCTCCACACGCCTTATATAATAACACATCCCGATACCAAATAAAACACAAATCCAAGTAGTCGTTCGTGTCAAATTTTTCCTCTGTAATCTTCTTGACTTCTGCTGCAATCTGGTTGATTTCCAGATCTGTTATATGTTTTAACAGCCCAAGCACAGAGGATTTCATGTGATCAAATACTTCGCTGGAGGCAAGCTCTATTGCGCGCCCCACATTTCCTCTCGCAAAGGAAGCGCAGATGGACGCCCTGTAATCGGGAATCTGAACCTTTTGCATCAGATAATTCTTGATGAGATCCTCAGGAACAGGCTTTGTATTCAGTACCACACACCGGCTTAAAATCGTTTGCAGCATCGCTTCCGCCCTCGTTGCAAGCAGCAGGATCACCGCATATGCCGGCGGCTCTTCCAGTGTTTTCAAGAGCGCATTCTGCGCCTGAACATTCATTTTCTCAGCCTCGTCAATAATATAAATCTTATACTCTCCACTGTACGGTTTGATATCAATATCCCCATTCACCTGCTGTCTGATATTGTCCACTGAAATCACATTGGGCTTCTCATGCGTCACATAGATGATATCAGGATGATTGCGATTCATCGCCTGTTTACAGGCTCTGCACTGATTGCAGGGACGCGAACCTAGAAATTCAGCCGGAGCATCAAACAGTGTCGCTTGATACGCTAACTGTTCCTTGCCCGCTTCACATTGAAGCGCCCGCGCAAAAATGTCTGCAATCATCCGTTTTCCTGACAGCTTTTCCCCCTGTATCAGATAGGCATGTGAAATTTTATTGTGCTTTATGGCATTCTGCAAATTGTCTGTGAGCTGCGTTAATCCCACCACATCATTCCATGTCCCACATCCCGGTTCTGTATTCATATTTGTTTCCATAACTGCCCTCTCAGGTATCTGTAACTACATTGTCCCAATCATCTGCTCCATCTGCGTCAATCAGCCAGTTTAATCCGCAATGTCTCTCGTACACCACATCCGGGTCCAACTCTGCCGGCGCCTCTTCCTCATGAATCCGTGCGTCCACACATGCCCAGTCATAACGGAAAATCAAGTCTGCCTCATCCAATATTTCTGAAATATCTCTCAAACGAACCTTTGCCATAAATTCCTCCATACTTTCACAGTCCGCGACAGCATGGATGGCAAACTCACAATCACATGCCTCTGAAGGATAATCCAATTGATCTACTATGCCAAGCGCCCAGAGCAAAACCCAGTATGCCTCATACTTCCACGTCATATTGGCAAAATCCTGATTGTTGCATTTCCCCTTAAAAATCTTCTGCTCTTTAAGCGTCAGATTCTCCTCCAGACCAAACTCTGCCAATTTCTCACCAAAAAATTTTCGGCTCTTCTTAAAATTTCCCGGCGCCCCCGCCGCATCACACGCTACCTGAATCGCAAGCAGACAAGTAACTGCCCGCCGCGCAATCTCCTCCGCAGACCTCACTCTGACCGCATCAGCCGTCTCAATTGTCGGAAGATGCAATATATAAGGAACATTGTGTGCTTTCAATATCTCGATCGAGCGTTTTCTTCTCATCTGCGCTTCTTTCAGATCATATTGGCTGTCGCCGCCCTTGGTTACTATTTCCATACCATGTCTCCTCCATTTAGCGCTACACGCACGCCCTTAGAATATCTGTTCTCACCATCTGTCTCTTTTTACTGAGAACCAGAAAAAAATCAGCATTATTCCAAAATAGACTACATAAATACTGTATGTAACTATATTTCCCCACGGAAAACTTTTCTCAGGGTGCACAATCGAATACATAAAAAATCCAAGTGCAAAAAATAGCATGGACATCGCAATTCTCCTATACCGTTTTCTCAATGTCCTTCATTCCTCCCTATCATGCTAAGATATCCAGCAAAAGCCCCCGAATCTCATCTACCTTTGCAAGAATCGCAATCTTATCACATTCCTCACTCACAAGCGCCTGCGCCAACTCATCCAGCTTCTCATCCACAAGCCTGATAATGCCATATACCCGGTGTCGTCCACGCCTGTCCAGAAAATTTTCCCGCGAAAACTTATGTGAACGATTGACAATCTCATTCATAAAATCCTTGATGAGTGTCCGGTACCTCCGCATATCTCGTACATCCATGCGCTTCACAATCTTGTCTCCCTGCATCACGATTTCTTCCATCATCAGATTCAATCGCTCTGCAAGTCCCTCTTCCTGAATGTTGCTCGCCAGCATAAACTTAAACGTATCATCCGTTGGCTGTGCTGTCTGTGTCTGCTGCACCGGCGCTGTCTGCTGCACTTCATTTATTTTAAAATCCATCTATACACCCCCTGAACATCACTTGTTTCTTTATGTAAAAAGGGCTCTTACGCCCCCTGAAACGACAATATATACGCCGTGATTTCAGACAGACAGGATTGCAAGTCCTTATTAATAAAACATCTCCTAATCCCTGCCCGTTCAAGATTGTCCGCAGAAAAGTCTTTCGCATCCGCAAGAAACCGCCTGCACATCTCCTCATATTTTGGCTCAGACTGCTCCTTCTCACGGCGCAGCGCACGTGTCAGCCGCTCTCCGTCATCCAAGTCAATGTAAATCGGAACCACCTTGTCATGCCCAAAATAATCTCGAATCATGGCATAAGACTCCAGCGTTCCTATGACCAGATAATCAAAGCGCTCCAAATCAACCTGATCATCCTTCGCCATAAAATAATGCCATATGCCATAGGCGGTATCATAAGAGCGGCTCTCTATAATCCTGCCTTCTTTTTGCAAATGATTCATCCTCTCTGGCGATGTAAAATGATACTCCACGCCCTCCCGCTCTCCCGCACGAATCGGGCGTGTCGTATACAAAACAATACGCTTTAAGTGAAGCGTTGAAGTTCCTAAAAGTTTTTTATAGATTGTATCCTTGCCCGATGAACTCTTTCCAACAATGCAAAAAACTTTTCCCATTAAACCTCTACCACACGAACCATATTCGTATTTCCAGCAACGCCCAGCGGAACGCCTGCAGTGATAACAACCTTATCTCCATAGTTGACCAAACCTGCGTCAACACTTGCTTTCACCGCCGCATGAAACAGCTTTTCGGTATCGTCCTCTTTATCAATTAACAGCGGACTGACGCCAAACATCATAGCCATCTGGCGATAAACAACCTCGTCCACTGCACAGCCAATCACCATACAGCCCGGCTGATACTTTGAGATCATTCCCGCTGTAAACCCAGACATCGTGACTGTAATAATCGCCTTTGCCTCCAAGTCCATCGCTGTCGTACAACATGCATGACAGATTGCGGTGGTCACTTCTTCATTGTTCACCCAGTTATGACTTCTCTTGCGCAGCCTGTCTGCATAGCAAATCTCCTGCTCTGTGCGCTCTGCAATCCTGCTCATGGTTTTGACCGCCTCGATTGGATAGGCTCCCGCAGCGCTCTCTCCACTCAGCATGATCGCAGACGTGCCATCGTAAATTGCATTTGCTACATCTGTTGTCTCTGCCCTTGTCGGTCTCGGATTTTTAATCATAGACTCCAGCATTTGAGTGGCTGTGATCACAATTTTTCCTTTTTGCAATGCCTTGTGAATCATCTTTTTCTGAAGAATGGGCACTTCTTCCAGCGGGATCTCAACACCCATATCTCCTCTTGCCACCATAATACCATCCGATACGTCAAGAATTTCATCAAGATTATCAATTCCCTGCATATTCTCAATCTTAGAAATCACTTTCATTCTGCCGTTATGCTCACTGATAATCTGTTTGACCGCGCGAACATCATCTGCACATCTCACAAACGACGCTGCAATATAATCATACCCCATCTTTACACCAAAAATAATATCGTCCCTGTCTACATCACTGATATACGGCATGGACAGTATTGCTCCCGGCACATTGATTCCCTTATGGTTTGATACTGTTCCGCCGTTGATAACCTCACAGACAATATCGGTATCTTCAATCGCTTTGATCGTCAGCTCAATCAATCCATCATCAATCAAAATACTTCTTCCTACCTCAACATCATTTTTAAGATTCTTGTATGTGATGGTCGCGCGCTCTGCTGTCCCCATAATCTCCTCCGTCGTCAGCCGAAAGATCGCACCGGCCTCCAAGAATGCCTTTCCTCCTTCAAAATCCCGAAGCCGAATCTCTGGTCCTTTGGTATCCTGCATCATTGCAAGAGGCAACCCCAGTTCCTTTGCAGCCTTCTTTGCACGCCCTATTTTCATTTCATGCTCCGCGTGGTCTCCGTGTGAGAAATTAAATCGTGCCACATTCATTCCTGCTAGTAACAGCTCCTTTAATTTTTCCTCTGTCTGAGAGACGGGTCCTATTGTACAAACAATCTTTGTTTTTCTCATCACATCAATATCCTTTCTCAACGCAATACAACTATTCGAAATACAACTATTTTTATTTATTCCATTCAAGCTATCCTATGACTTGACACATTTGCAGTCGCATATTTTTTCTTCTTCCCATTGTGACCCCTGCCCCTGTGAATGTACAGTGTTTCCATCAATGAGCAGAATTTATCAGCCGAAGTAACAATCCAGGCTTCCCTACACATTGGTGGAATCACCGTGAGCGGCCACATGTGTTTGATGATAATATCCCGCTGCCTTGCCGTCAGGTTATATTCTTTCTGAGCATTCTGCAAAGACCTCGACGGATGAAAAAATCCATGCAGTCTATGTGGGTTGAGCTCATCACTTTTATGCCAGTCATACAGAAAATAGTCGTGAAGCAGCGCACCTCGAATCAAATCCCTCGTATTGCATCGAATCTTGAGCTTATCCCGGATATAGAGGCTCGCCTTGGCGACATTAATTGAATGCTCCTGTACAGACATATTTCCGTGTTGTATATATGCCTTGGTACTCCTAAAATTTTCTGATTCAAAAATATCATTTGCATATTTTCTTAATTCATACTCATACATTTGTTTTCTCCTAAACTACTTTTCATTATTTATTATCAGAACGATCTATAACCCTCAATAG